>NZ_DCYU01000092.1:0-23795 GCF_002331165.1 Pseudoalteromonas sp. UBA2102 | reverse complement strand
TGTATTCATTTATTAGCTTTTAATGTATTCATTTATTAGCTTTTAATGTAGAACTAGCAATATTTACATAATACAGATTCTCATCTTTGCCTACCAAAGCCCCTAGGTATCTACCGTAATGTAGAGCTCATGACCTTTAAAAGTAAAATAGACAGATTAGAAGGCGATAATCGCCTTATTTATCTTCCATAATATCTTTAAGTGCAATGCGCTTTAGCTTAGTACCATCGCGATACCCTTTTACTAACAATTCATCTAATACAGCGCCAGTGTAGAAGGTATAGCCATTTTCTTCATCAACGGGAAGCTCGTATACAGAGCCTGATATTTGAGGCCAAATCCAATAATTCCCACAGGGTGATAAGTGAGGTAGAACCATTGAACCTGAGCTTACTCTCCATTCATCATCATTTTTCCACGAACAAAACAACACATAGCAGGGTTTGCTATCAATAGTTTGAAACGTTAAAACAACCCACCCTTCTGGCTTGTGTTTCATATGTCACTCCATCTTGTTTACAAAAAAATTTAAGCCTCCATTAACCTTAACTTAATAAACAAGAACACCCCCTCTTTTTTCTTAAAAAACACAAAAAATAAAAATGCTTAAATTAACCTAGAATTAATATCGTTGGCATTTTATGAATTTTAAAACCCAAATCAAAGACACTTAAAGAAGATAGCGAGAGGTCTGACCAGTTTAACCTTCTCTATTTCTGTAATATCTGCAATCATAGTGACTGCCTTTTGAAAAGCATCAACCTTGCTGGGGGCTAGGTGTGAAATTTTAAATTTAAGCTTTTAGGAGCAGCACTGAATACTAATTTCACTTTGGGTGTTTTACTTGAACATAACAACGTCATGTTAAACACAAACATAAAATCGGTTTGGATAAGGTAAAAACAACTCGAGAAACCTTCACAGTACTTTAAAGATAAATTTTTTTTGAGAATAAATAATTTGCTCGTAGAAAAAACATTGAACTTAACTTTTGAATTTTAAAGTGAGATTAACCCTTGAAAATAAAACAAAATTTTCAGTGGCTCCAAGGATTGATAAGCCTAATTATGACGAAAGGAATAATGTAAAAATGCTTACCAAGAACAACTATTCTAAAGATAAACCTTTTAATTTATCATCCATTATCTATAGTGTAAAGACATTTATTTTTTGGGAGGTGAAATTATGACCGTTACAAAGACGAACGCTAACGTTCACAGAGGTCGATTTGTTATACGATTTTACTCCCATAAAAATCAGTGCGCACTTAATCCCGAGTCATTTCAGGAGCTGATCCTGGCTTTTAAACTGGAATGTGACCCTAATGTGAAGCTGTTTGCCACCCAGCCTGAGCAAATAGAAGTGACTATAGACAAAAAAGTTTACCGCTATACACCCGACTTCTTAGTCCTATATCATTCTGGCTTCGCTGAATATATTGAAGTTCATCATGAGTCTCAGGTTGATAAAGAGTATCACTCGAAAATTCATCTTTTTAATGAGTACACCCGAAAAAAAGCACAAATAGGTTTACGGTTAATCATCGTCGATAAGCTCAATACTATCTTTATGGCGAACCTTAATCTGATAACAATGTATTACTCGGAGCATTCATTCCCATTAACAATGCTGCCTGATGGAGATTTAACCTTTGGTGAACTCATCGAATGCTTGGAGGGTATAGCTAAAAACCCAGTGGCAGAGGCTTATGGACTAATTGCATCAAATGTATATAAATTCGATATGGAGAAGCCGTTAAACGCCTCTACTACATTGATGCGAGGTCACCTCAAATGATCGGATATGCTACGGGTACTGACTTGACTAATAAGTACGGTAACGTTGAATCTATTGCGTTTGTTGACAGTACATCAATACTCCTTTCCGGTGATGGTATAGAGACTAAGAAGCGCCTATTAACTCGAGACGACTTTGAGAAATCAATTGATGATCAAGGCTTTATATTAAGAAGGGCACAGCATCCACATATTGAACTAACAGAATATCAAAAGTTAACGGTTACCTCACGATTGATTTATCAATCTATCTTGAAAGAACTGGTTAGTGAAGGATACCCTGCTACAACCAAGAAGACATATGATGAGCTCATCAAACGAGTCGAGAGCCAACATCCTGCAACTATTGCCACAAAACACCCGCAATGGAAAACGGTATGTCGCCATTGGCGCGCATGGGTTCAATCAGATTTTAATGATGAGGCGCTTGCGGGAGTGAAGCGTAATAGGCCTATACGGCTAAATGCGGCCACTGAGGCTTTCATACAGCACTACATCGCTACCGTCTATTCGTGTAATAACTCTGCTTTCAAAGGCGCATATTACAGTAACTATAAACGAGAAGCGCAAGAAGCTAGCTTGAAAAATAATGAGATTCAAATCGCATCACAACGCACCTTTTACCGCCGGTTACAAGAGCTTACTGATGCCGAAAAACTTGCTAATTTTAAAGGTCTTTCACAAGCGGAAATCAATAAGCGACTAACAACGCTACGTAAACGAATAAAAACCTATTACGCAATGCAACGCGTTGAATGCGACCGTGTTGTGCTAAATATGTGTTTAATTGATGATAAAACAGGTCTACCGACACCGCCTATTTCTTTGTATGTAGCAATAGACGTTTACACACGCGCACCTATCTCTGTGGTGCTTAGCTTTGAACCTGAAAACTCTGCCGGTGGGCTTAACCTTTTACGTCAAATATTTATGGCGGATAGTAATCTTACAATGAATGGACGTAAACCGACTACATTGATTATGGATAATGGCCCAGGGTTTAATAATCGTTTGATAAAAAAGGCTGCGGAGCGACTTGAGTTAAATATTCATTATACACCATCAAATCAACCTGCTAAGAAGCCATTCATTGAGTCATTTTTTAACGTATTAAGAGATCACTTTTTTTCAGGTATGAAGATTGAAACGCAAAGTGGTGAGACGAGTATTGGATTTCAAAGTTATTCAGGAAAACGTACTAACCCGAACTCACTCGACACAATTCCATTAGCTAAACGTGCGGATATAAAGGTATCTGATTTTACAAAGCTACTGAATATATTTTTGACAGAATACATGCACAAACACCATAAACAGGCTGGCCATACGCCTATCAAAAAATGGAATCAGTCCATTATTGATACGCCTATGCCTTCATTCACATATGATCAGCTACAACATTGCTTCCACGTGTCCAGAGCCCAGGCCTCACATAAATTACAGCAACGTGGAACTATCAGATGTTTAGGTCAAGATTATTACAGTGATGAGCTAAAACAACTATACGCGGCTACTAAAACAGACATGGAGCTGGGTGAAAACCCCTCTGTTTATGTGTTTCATGACGACCTAGATGCCAGAAAAGTAACAGTTCAAGCAACACTGCCTGGCGAGAACAATCCTGTGGAAATAGTGGCTGATAATATTGACCATCATGATACTAAACTACCAGTCAGCTTTGCTGAACTAAATGGTAATCAAACTCTGACCCAACTCGGAATATATACAGAAACTTTCTCCCATACTCCTACTGGTCACTATGTCGGTGAAATAACTGAATTCGTAAAGCAAAAGCCCAAACGCAAACAGCACAGAGGCCCAAAGGTAGCGTCTTTCAATAAAAATACGAAAGAGAACTTATCCATTGTAGAGCGAATAAAAAAATCTCATAAAGTGAATGAACTTAAATCACAGATATCGCACTCAGGTGAACAAGATACCTACGCAGATACGATAGTGAGCAAAACCAGAGAAATGGCCTCTACCCGTTATAATGATGATGAAGGAAATGAAAAACAATGGTAACTATGCCCAGTACAATTTTCGCATGTGACATACAAATGAAGATATGGCAGAGGATAGCGGAAATCCACAATATGTATCACGTACCTTCAGAGGATAAACGAGCTCAACTTATTTATGGTGCCTCGGGTGCTGGCAAGACGTATATATTAAAGCAGTATCACGCTCAGTTTTTACCTGTTACTAAGCCAGAAAAAACGACAAAACCAATCTTTTATGTCGCTTTTAAGGAGTTTAAAAAAAGTACTGCAGAGATAACTCGATTTTTAATTTCAGAGCTAGAGGGAACAACACAAAATTCTCGCACTACTGCAGCTGAATTGGATGCCCAACTTATCTCACTTCTCAAAGACCTAGAAGTGGAGCTAATCATTCTTGATGAAATTCAGAATATTGCCTCAAGTTATGATGGGATAGAGTTTCAACGAATTATTAAATATTTTTGCTATCTGATCGATAGCAACAAGATCCGTTGTTCGATTATTTTCGCCGGTACAAGCAGTGCTAAGCGCCTTATTACATTTGGTAGAACCGCCGGTAAATTTGACGATGACGAGCAGATGTCTCGTCGACAAATGCGCCCCATTGAAATTAAGCCAATCCTTCCTAAAACGAAAAACTGGATTGCCTGTTGTAATTGGTTCATTCAACAAGTTGGGTTGCCAAATTTAACAAAGGATGAGCACAGTGAGCTACTTGATCGTATTTACCTTGCGTACAGTGAGCACACCATGAGTACAATGCGCGATTTATTTTTACGTAATAACACACGAAATGCAAAAAACTATGATCAGCTTATAGAAGCCTTATTTGAAAACTTTGAGAAATATGCAATTGGGGCTGTCAATCCATTTGATTATGAACTTTTAACAAAAAAACAATTAGATGCATATCTAAATGAGCAAGATAAAAACCTTAGAAGTCAGTTCTATTCGGGGTTATGCTAATGCGTTTCCCAATAAAACCCTCTTACTATGAAGCGGAGTCAGGTATTGGTTATGTACTTCGTTTACTTAAAAGAAATGGCATACAATCAGAATCTCGCGTACTCAATAAGGCTATGCTAACCAGTATCATCAAAGGTAGATCAACAAAGAACGAACTCCTTGATCACCTTATTCCTATAACTCGCACTTTATCATCATTAAAGATAAAGTGCTGGACACATGCGAGATTGCTAACGCCACAAGTTTGTCCAGATTGTGTTAACCAATATGGGTATTTTAGGGCCCAGTGGCAAAATCCATTTTTACGACACTGTATTATTCATGAGTGTGCCCTCTTATCCGAATGCCCTCATTGCAATTCACCGCTGCAATTTACCATTAATCTTCTAAATGGCCGCTGCACATCACCTTTGTGCGGCTTACGCTTAACGCATATGCCATTGAATAATCAATTAAAATCACCTGAACAAGTCCACGATGCATACCTCATAGCTAAAGTGATAGTTGACGATAGTAATACACGAACGAGTTTCCCACCAAAGGAGATTACCTCCACATTATTAAATAGAGCGGCTGATATTCTTAATAACCCAGATAGTGCTAGAGTATTCTTAAGTGAAAGGGCTAAACGTGTACCAACAGATCTACCGTTGAACATTGAGTTTCACAAAATTGAAATTATTGTTCAGAATTTGCTATGTGAATGGGGGTCATTATCCACACTATATGAAATGTATAATAGCGAGTATATTCGTTCAAAAGCTCCCATAACTCAGCTTTGGTTTGAAGCTCAAACAGCCTCCTCTATAATTGGGGTAACGTTTAAACAAATCGCTCTTTTAGTCGAAGTTGGATTGATAAGAACTGATTCAAAAAAGGCCTTAAGAACAGATACTCGCGTTGAAATATCAGGTGTTTATACCTTTTTAGCCGAGTTCAGCCACAATAAAGATTACGTCCCCCTTTCTGAGCTACGTCGCTTTATGGCTCTTCATAATATCTGTATAACTGATGTACTGATAGCTGCTAAAAATAAAGAATTATCAATAGCATACAAACCTTCATTAGACTTAATGCATTCCATACACGTTTTGCCTGAAGCATTCGATACCTTTTGTAAATTACATACTCAACTTATAAGAGATAAAACGATGTCCGTTGCAAACGTAGCTGAAGTCACCGGTATACCAAAGGTAGAACTAATGAGGTTGATTAATACCGGTAAGCTCAGGCCCGTTTACATTCATGGCAATAATTCAAAACGTATACTTAATTGTGATACTTTGAAGTTGGCGAAAACGCAAAACAAACAGCTATCACTCGACATTTAGTACTTTGTAATTTCAACTTTAATTTTTAGGCCGAGACATCTTCTCGGTCTATGCTTTATTAATAACAATACCGGCAGTTCACTAAAACTAATCGACTGAATATCAATAAGTTTAACTTTCCCTTTTTTAATAAAGGTTTAGTAATTTCATCCATAACTAAACCTAAATCAAACCAAATTTGAATTAACTCAACATTACAAATGAAGCTTCGCATATCTGCATTTTAGCTTTCACTTAAATGGCTTCATTTCTCTTTATCCTAAAAATCCATTTTCTAATCGATTTACTACACTTTTACTAAGTAAATATTAGCGTATAGTGTTCGCCACTAATTTACCGAATACAGAATCTACTTAATTATGTGCTCATTAAAATCAAGTCAGAGTTCTTCAGTGGCAGAATGAGAATATGCAAGGCAGAATGAGAACTTTTTGGCTGGATGAGAATTTGTGTTGGGGCAGTTTTTAGCTATAAATAATTCTCAATTTAAGAGGCGCAGTACCCATAAATAATACAAGCTAAGTTATTGTTTTGAAATCTTATTACTTGGCTGAGATTCTCAAGTTATATGGCGCTGATCAAAAATGATCAGTGCCACTTAAATCGAGAATTCACGGCGCGTTGAGAACTTATTGATTTATAATAAAATATGGCACTTAAATTGAGATTTATTAACTTAATTACACTCTAAAAATAATTATGTTTTTTATTAGGTAAATTTCACAAACAACGAGAAATCGCTTGAAAACATCTATTACAGTAAGTGATTTGAAGTGATAATTTGCCTATCTATTATACGAAAGCTAATCGGGTTTACTTCGAGGTAGAGTTTATTTAGGCCGACGCTTTGCGGAGTAGCAACAGCGCATCTTTATTTTTCATTACATAAAGAACTTGTATTCATGGGCAGTTATAGCCGTGGATTGCATCACCCAATAATTACCGGCGGTCTGCTCTGTGCCATAAGCGGTCATTCACGATTTTTAATGTATGAAGTCAAGATTTGATAATCATATAGAAAGCTCCTCGAGTTTTTCGATACAGTTGTGTTGACCAAAAAATAAACTGAATCCGAGGAGCTTGGTATGAAACTATGTGGTGGAATTGACTTGCATTCAAATAAAGTGTTATTGCTATCATTAATGAACACGGTGAAACACTTACCGCTAAGCGTTTAAATAATGATATGTCTGTCATTTTATCTTTTTAAGTCCTTACAAAGACAACTTAGAAGGTCTTGTTGTTGAATCGACCTTTAATTGGTATTGGTTAGTCGATGCTTTAATGGATGAAGGGTTTAAACTTCACTTAGCAAACCCCGCTGCAATTCAGCAATATTCAGGTTTAAAACATGCTGATGACCATAGTAATGCATGCTGGTTGGCTAAAATGCTACGTCTAAACATTTTGCCTGAGGGCTACATTTATCCTCGTGAACTCAGAGCTGTTTGCTACTTAATGCGTAAACGAATGGACATTGTTCAACAGTCCACTAAAAACTTATTATCAGTGCAAAGTTGTTACATGCGTCATCTTGGGTATAAGCTCAGTAGCAATAAAATAAAACAAATGGCGCTATCAGAAAAGGCGTGAATGTTGAGCAAGTACACATCGATTTCAGCTCAACGAATACAGCACTGTCAGTCATTTCTAACCTCTCATTAATACGCTGTGCTCAACAGCAAATCAATGCGATAGAGGGCGCTATTAATAAAACATCACTCTCCTCTGAGTTTATAAACCTAACCAGTATCGATGGGATTGGGAATACGTTAGTACTGACCATTATGTTAGAGACAGGCACTATTAAACGTTTTGATAGTCCAGGTAATTTCTCCTCCTATTGTCGCTGCGTGAAAGGTGCAAAATACAGCAATGGGAAGAAGAAAGGCGCTACAAATCAAAAGAATGGTAATCGTTACCTTGCGTGGGCGTTTACTGAAGCTGCTAACTTTGCTATTAGGTATAACCCGACAATTAGAAAAAATTACCAACGCAAGCTGGGTAAAACCAACCAAATTATCGCGATTAAAACAGTTGCACATAAACTCGCAAGAGCGTGTTATCACATACTTAAGGACATGTCCCATTTGATGAACACAAGGCTTCTTCTTAACGACCATAAAACGAATTAGTTTAACGTGTTGAGTTAAAGACGGGGTTGGTAAACCATCAGATTTGATTGAGCCTGCACGTTAACCGCTCTTATTTAAATGTTGGGTAACCCGTCTATATTCGTCTACCTATTAGCGGTAATATATTTTGCTAAGTATTCCACTGCCTCATTCGAATTTATTACTTCGTTCGACACATAAACATCTGGTTCGATAGGTTGCTGACAATGCTCTTTTCCTGATGGGCGAGTAAAGATAAGTGTCGGCATGGTTAGTTCTAAATTAGAACCAGGCAATACATGAGTTTCTATACGCCCAGTAGTGCAAGACCTTACATTTGAATGACCCGCGATGACAGCCTGACGAGAGTCCTGTAGTGAGGTTAAAAACAAAGTAGTGGATGAATAACTGAGCGGCCCCATTAGTAAATATGCCCGTCCAGGTATCTTAAAACCCTTATGCGCGTCGACAGGCACTAATTGATTAAATGTGCCTTCAATAACCTCACCTTGATTACCTTTAATAGGTCCTATTTTGATATTTCGTTCCGTCATACGAATTTTAAAGTTTGACAGAAATGGAAATGGCTTGCTCGCAATGTAAGGTGCAATACCTTGCTGCCAATAGTGATCGGTCCCCCCAGGGTTATGGCGAACGTCGATAATCACATCTTTGACGTTCGCATCTTTAAACGCCTGCCACGTTTCATCTAGAAATGTGAAAAAAGGTTGTTCTTGTTCTTGAGAATAAAAAAAGCGATCGACACGCAAATACCCTATGTCATTGTCTAGTATTCGACTTTGGACAAATTCCCTCACATCAGCATTGTGATTTTCAGGCTCATCAGTGACACCCATTATAGAGAATTGCTTGCGCTTATTTTTATGCATAAACTCAATTTGATAATCTTTGCTACTACCAAACAGTAACCAGTACATTTTGTTAAATCGGCTGGCAGTAAAAGCAGCCCTAAACTCTAATGAGTCGCCATACATTCTTGCCAACATAGTTTCAATTATTTTTGATGCCCTAACTCCGTTGACTGAGGTAATCTCATCACCGATTTTAATATCTAAATGGCCCTCAAGAGTTTCCGCCACAAGCAAACGTTGGGATGCATCTATTATTACGTCAAATGGAAATAGCCGACCACCGTTCTGAATGTGGCTCTTAAATTGATCATCAAGCTGTGGCGAAGCAATTAGCATGTGTCCATCTTTAAAGTAAGGATTCAGCTGAGAGAAGTATTTCCATGCTTCATAATGTGTCATGGGTGAAGTTATACCTTCTGACAAGGACTCTATCTGCGATTTAACTTCAGATACATCCATAGTAAAGCCCGGGTCTGGGTGGATCGTATCAAGGCGTTGACTTAGCTCAGTCAGGTTGCTTTTTAATACTTTAATGCTCACTATCTTGCCAGATGAAGGCAGGTTAGTATGAGTATTACTTTCTTGCGTTTTTGTGTTTTTTGTAATTGACTTTGGTTCATTCAAGCTAGTGCAGCCAACTACAAACACAATAAAAAAAGTTAAAATTATAGTCTTCAATTTTTGTCCTCAATTCTATTTTCCACTAATTAAATCGTCTGATGAATATTGTTATCCACGGCGATTAGAAGTTGCATTAAAGAGCAGTCTAAGAGAAAAATCGTCTGTTTTGGACGAGTTGGACGTGCGATTCGGTCGATTCGCACTCATTCGCAATCGAGTTTCAGCTGTTTCCTGTACTGGCTTGGGGTCATTCCTTTGAATTGCTTGAAAACGGCATTAAAGGTACTTTTTGAGGAAAACCCAGCAGATAGAGCTAGATCAATAAGTCTCTCTTTTGGATTAGAAGAAATTTGAGAACAGACTGTTTTTATTCTGTATTCGTTAACAAATTGATAAAAGTTCTTATTTGCTTGCTGATTGAGGATTTCAGATAAGTGATGACTACTAAGGTTGGTATATCTTGCTAGCGCATCTAAGCTAAGTTCACTTTCTAGATAAGGTTGCTCTTCTTCCATATATTGAACAATGTTTTCTAATAATTTGGCTCTAGTATTAGAGTCGAAGCATTGTGCCTTGGTTGTCGAGTTGAGTGCTTCCGCTGGAGTTTCACTCAAGTTGTCAATGGTAAATAAGTTTGGCTCACGCCACTGAGCCATCGAAACGCTGTATATCAAAGTAAAGGCAATGAGATCACTAGCAATAGCCAAAGTAGAATTTGCGCCGATTATTGTGCTGACAGCTTCTGTCAGCAACATTGCTGCGTACAAATTTAATACTACCCATAACCAGGTAAATATTTTAGGATTAAAGTTGGAAAGCGTGTCACGCGCATGGCGTCCACTTTTAGTTATCAGTTTGACACTCAATGCTAAATAAAAAAATGCCTGTACGAACATAATAATTTGAGTCAGCAGTTGGATATTTTCTTTGTGTAAAGCGTTATTAGCGATGTTGATTTTTTCAGTCGGGGTAGAAAACAAAAAATCTATATTTAAGAGAAGACAAAGTAATAACGGCGTAGCGTGAATACTATCCTTTAAATGGAATGACTTTTTAATTATCGCTGACCGAAAATATAAATATAAAAATGCACCAAAGCTGGCGGGGACAAAGTAGCCCCATCCAATTAGATTAGCAAAAACAGTATCCTCAGCATGCACTACAATCAATGGACAGCAGAAATAAAATGCTAGAAAAAGACACCAAACGCCCATTATGCGCCCAGTATTATTAACGCCAGCACTAAACAAAAGTATTGCTGCTAATAAGATGCCTTGGAATGTTCCGATGACATGAAGATATTGCATTGGCAAGGAAATAAACAGCATTGGGATAGTTGTAAATAGAAATCAGGTAGATGTTTAATGTTCCTAGATTAGCAGATTGCTAAACTTATTGTTAGCTGTGTCTGACATATTATTCAGTTTGAGCTGTAGAGGTGATTCCAGTGTAGTGCCATTTTTAATATTTCGGATGGAGTGTTCTTCACTAAGGGCTTTGTCAAAGCCTACAACATTAAATGCAAACCACTTTTCACCTTTTAAATTGCATTCAAGCAGCTCAACATTGTTGCTAAAATCGTTTAAGAATAGCGGCGAATATTTAGGGGATACTACAATTGTTGAGGCCCCCAAACCGGCTATATCAGGTATTTGTAAGTTTTGCTGAGCAGCACTAGGCTCTATCAACCAATCAACGGCTAACTCTCTCCAGTTGTCTCTCATGCTCATACCGTCGAACATTAACAACTGGCCCTCGGTCGATTGAATTGTTTGTTCGAACCCCGTTTCATTAAGTAAGAGAAACTCATCAGGCTCGACACTCACACTGTATACTTTTTTAAATTTGTCTGTCATTAAGCATTACCTTGAGTCAATAATGAAATACGTTTTTGAAATTGAAAATCTAGGAAGCGATTCATTATTCACTAATATTAAGCAGTGCAGTAACAACCACTGGTTTTATTAAGTAACAGTTCGCTGTTAAATCCAGCTACAAGATTATTTATAACCGTTTCAACAAAACCACTGCCCTGCGCGCAGCCAAGCCCTTGAGAAAGTGGGCCGGCATAAACAAAGTCACCTTTATCGTTAATCACCACGGCAGCTGGTGTAGCAGGGAGCAGTATTTGTAAAGAGGCTGTTTGCTCAATATTGATAAGCGTAATATTTTGCGCTTTAGAAAACGCAGCCAACTGTTTTAAATGGGGCTGGGCTTGCTTGGTGCAGCCACAGTCAGGGTCAGTAACGATAATCAACGAATTATGCTTTGCTGCTGTAAACCCTATGTGTTGTTTAAATTTAGTAAACCACCCTGGTTGCTCAAGCACGCCATAACTGTCAAAAACGCGCAACTGATTATATTGATAATAAACTAAACCAGAAACCGTCAATACTAACCACAGAGCAATCACTGCACTCGTTTTAATAGGTGAGTTACTTAAATTTAGCAATGCTTTGCTCTAATACCGCAATACTTACGTCGATCATTTGTACTTTAGCGGTTAGCTTTTCTACCACTTTGGTATCTTGATATTGGCTTTGCTGCATTTGTTCTGTGCTTGAGGCTATTTGTTTTGTGTTTACAGCTTGCTCAGCAACAACTTGCGCTACAGAGTGAGTACTCTGGCTGACAGCTTTTATTTGCTCACTCATGGCGCTTATGTTTTCTTTCATGGTGGTGCTGATATGCGTTAAATCAACAACAAAATCGACACACTGGCTCATAGATTGGGTTGACGTTTTACTGTTTGTAACTAAATCTTTTAATGTTAAAGCAATTTTATCTGTCGTGGCTTTACTGCTTGTAGCAAGCGTTCTGACTTCATCGGCTACAACTGCAAACCCGCGGCCATGCTCACCCGCTCTTGCGGCTTCAATGGCCGCATTAAGCGCAAGTAAGTTAGTTTGCTCTGCAATGCCCGATATTTCGTTTAACAGCCCTGATATTACATCACCAGCGGCCACTAAATGATTTATTTGCTCTTCTGTATGATTAAGTAAATTAAGTAGCTCCGTGCTTTTAGTGTCTGTTTGCATAACGTCATTTAAGGCGCTATTTGCAGCTTGAGTAATGTTATCTACCTGCTGCTTTAACACTTCGCTTTCATGCTCAACTAAGCTAAAACCCTGTGCAACTTGAGCACCAGAGTCAGCTATATCATTAGTTTGTTGCTTTCTTTGCTCTGCCCCGCTTGCTAGCTCATCGTGTACGTTTATTAATTGCTGCGAATTTTGCTGCAGTGAAAGAGACTGCGTTTGCACTTGCCTAATTACATCTGATAAATAACCCAATAAAGTATTAAATCCTGCTACTGCATTGCTATTTTTATCATCGGCCCTAAGCGAAAGCTGTATATGCTCAGGGTCTTGCATAATGGCTTCGGTCGCTTTGGTTAAAGACACGCCAGCTCGGCGCTCTTGTTGTAGAGTTTTAGTAATATAGCCTGCTACAAACACTTCTACTATTGCATAGCCAGCATGTATAAGCACCGTAGTAAACGCCAGTCTGTCAGGGTCAAATACATAAAAGCCTGTGTTTTGTGTTTGTAAAAAGTAAAAGCTTAAATGATGAACGGCCACAAAAATAATGGCCGTAATAAACACCTGCCACTGCACAAACATGATCAACATGGCCATTAATATGAATATTTCGAAGTGTATTTCTATTAACCCAAAGGCTTGTTGTATGTGCAAAAAAGAAAACATCATAATTGCTGCAGCAACAACATGACCTGTGATTGGGCTATTTTGCTGAGTTTTAAGTAACCATATAGGCATTAAACTTAAAGGTAGGCCGACTATGAATGCTTGTGTAAGTGTCCCAAAGTACAAGCCTAGGGCGATAGACTCTACAAACAAAAAAATGAATATTATGGTGAATAAACGACTTACACTATTCATAAATACCTTTAATTATTAAAATTTTTTTAAACAAAATCAGGGTTTGTACGTATTAGCTAATAATTACGACCACATTTAATTATCAATATAGCCTAGCTTGCCAACTTTACTTAATAATTGATAAAACAGCTTTAAACTCAGGTAATGCTGCGTTTTTTGTCCACTGAAAAATGATACTTTCTACGCTTGTAATTATTGCCCCTGCCTGTTGTAACTGCTCTAGAGCTAGCGATTTATGCATCGTATTTCGTGAACCCACAGCATCTGCCGCTACATGCACCTCAAATCCTTGGGCTATTAAATCTAAGCAGGTTTGTAAAACACATACATGCGCCTCTGTGCCTATTACTATAATTTGTGAACGCGTAAGCTTTGTAAACACAGCATTAAATGCAGGCTCATTACACGCACTAAAATGTGTTTTTTCAACAGTCTGTGCGTTTATAAGGGTGTTTTTTAAAAGCCTGTTTGTACCACCAAGCCCTTGAGGATATTGTTCAGTCACTATGCTAGGAATTTTAAAAAGGGCGCTTACTTTGGCAATTTTTATTGCCCACTCTAGTAAATCAGAAAATTCGCTAATAGCGGGAGAAAGCTTATCTTGAATATCTATCACTAATAACACGCTGTTATCTGCAGATAAATTTTTGTGACTAACCATAACACCCCGTTTTTAAGTAATTATAATTAGTAAGCGTAGCTTAAATGGTTATAAACAACTAAATTAGTGCTTTAATTTAGTTGTTATAAGTTGTAATCCACACTTTAAAAAATGTGCTATATTTAACTTTTATATGTATATTCCCTGCCCTAGAGCGAGTTTATTAGTGCGATTGAGTATTTTGTTTTTTCTCTTCACCACTGTATGTTTTCTTTGTATTACTAGCGTATCTGCCTCCACAAATTATGCTCAACAACTACAACGAATATCTACCGATGAAGGTTTATCCCAAAATTACGTAACTAAAATTTTGCAAGACGATTTAGGTTATATTTGGATAGCCACAGCGCAAGGGCTTAATCGATTTGACGGCTATACGGTAACCCCTTTTGATGGCGGATTTACCCTTAACGAAAACTTCATCACTACACTATTTAAAACGCATGCAGGCAATATAATTGTTTCTACTGAGCTTGCCGGTGCCTATTTAGTTAACCCAAAAACATTAACTACTCGTAATATATTTTCGGGCAATCTTGCAGGTAATACAGCTAGTTACGCTTCTATTGAAGCGATAGCTCAGCACCAAAATACCTTTTACCTTGCCATTTTAAACAACGTGTATTCACTTAACTCTAAAACAAATTCACTTACTTTAGAGTTTACTATAGGCAATGAAAACAGCGTGGTGCGCGCATTAAAATATTACAAAAATACGCTATTTATAGGCACTCAAACTGGTTTATTTAGTTACGACCTAAAAACAGAGTCATTAACCCCTCTTAATTTACATACCCCCGATAAACAAACAGTCGATAACAGTAATGTTAAATTTTTATCTGTAGACCCCGCGCTAGGATTATTAGTAGGCACCGTTGAGGGCATGTACGCATTAAGTTTAAATAGCTCAGCAGGAGCAACTACAACTCAAAGCACTAAAAGCGTGATTGCTGATTACAATATTTGGGATTACAGCAATACACCCTATGGCGAATTTATTGCCACAGAGCATGGCTTGTTCGAATTTAACCGAGAAAAGGGCACCACTGAGTTAATTCTTAGCTTTGATCAAAGTAAATTTAATATTACCGAAAATACTATTAACGATTTAATGGTCGACTCAAGTGGCGTGTTTTGGCTGGCGTCGCGCACTCAAGGCGTGCTTACTTGGTCAATAAACACACGGCGTTTTAACAAAATCACCCTACCCGAAAACAACTATATAAACAGTATTTACCAAGACGATGATTTATCTATGTGGTACGGCACCGATAATGGCCTTGCTCATGTAAATGCTAAAAACAAAACAACCTACTACCTAACCTCGCAAGACCCTAAAGCGGTTTATGGTGAATACGCTATTTTTGCAATTAATAAAGCGTATTTAGAATCCACTTCGCGGTATTTATGGCTAACGGGGTACTACAGTTTAATTTTATTTGACAAAGAAACAGGCACTGCCGTTGCAAAAAAAGATTTAAATAACGCACTGTCTGAAGGTGCGGTTATTTATGGTTTGTCTGAGGTAGCCCCCGACACATTCGCTTTTTATAATGATCACAGTTTTTATGTGTACAATGGCAAAACAGGCTTAACGCGCGAAATTAACGGGTTAAAACAACATGTAAACCCTTTAGAGGCCTATACTTTTCATCGACCTTTTGATGATTACCCAAATGAATTTGTATTAAGTACAACTACCCACTTTTACCGGTTTAACGAGCAAACAAACACCCTTACCACTATTTATAAAACCAGTAAAAAAGACAGCCAAAATTACCACACAGTAGAAAACTGGTTAACCGATAAAAATAACATTTTATGGTTAGCAACAACCAGCGAAGGCCTAGTGGGTATTGATGCGCAGAGCTTTGAAAAAAAGCACCACTTTAACGTAAGTAACGCCTTAAAAACGCAGTCTATTTATTCACTTATTAGCGATGAGTATGGTTATTTATGGTTTAGCAGTAAAAATGGTTTGTACCGCTTAAATACCGATACGTTAAGGCTGCGAGTTTTTACGGTTAAAGATGGTTTATCGGTTAATTTATTTAGCACTTTAGGGGCAATTACGCTTAAAAATAACACTGTAATGTTTGGCAGCAGTTATGGTGCGATTTCGTTTAACCCCGCTGAGTTTTTACAGCAAAGCACGCAAACAACAACCTCAATAACCGATATTACTTTAATGTCGCGCGATTTAGACTATCAGCCAAATCAGTTTGCCACCTCTGCATTGCAATTAACACATGAGGATATGGGTTTGGAGGTCAGCTTTTCTAATTTTGATTTTCAAAATAGCGCGGAAACACGATACAAAATTACGCTTCAAGGACCTACTTCGCTAGAGTATGATGATTTAAAAGCAAACAAAATATTTTTTACAAAGCTCCCACCAGGTAATTATCAATTAAAGGCCAGCGCGTATAACTTTAATAGTGCGACCGAGTCAAAGCCGGCGCTGTTAAATTTTAATGTGGCATACGCGCCTTGGAAGTCTCCTTATGCGTATGCGGCTTATATTTTAATTATTATAACTGTGCTGTGTTTACTGTTTTGGCAATACAGAAGCAGACAACTAGCCATTGCTAATGCGCAAAAAGCGACAATACACTCGCAAAAACAAACCGAGCTTGCGCTCAGTAACAATAAAAGTGGTATTTGGGATTACCATTACAGCGACGATTCGGTAAATACAAACCGGGGGAGTGAGCTTGGGTATATTAATTTGCCAAACCGTATCCCGCTAAAACATTATTTAGCTTTAATTCACCCTGAAGACAAACCGCGGGTTATTTCGCACTGGTTAAATTTTACCAAACAAAAAAAGCATGAGCATTGGCAAGCAACTTACCGGTTAAAGCATAAGCTTGGCCATTGGTTGTGGTATCAAGATTTAGGGCAAATTATTTATGACGAGCACACAAATAAACCGGTATCTGTATCTGGCATATATACCAACATAACAGAGCAACGTGCCAATGAGCAGCAAGCCAACATTTTAGGTGAGGCGTTTGGGCAAATAAACGACTGGCTGCTTATTTTAGATAATAATTTGGTGCCAGTTTCTGCAAATAACAGTTTTATAAAAACCTTTTCGCAAACTCATAAACATCCGCTTAGCTTAAAAGTGTTTGTTAATGCGATAGGTAAAACGCAATGTAAAAGCTATGCCAGCACATTAAAAAGCTTAACAGCAAAACAAAATTGGCGAACTGATGCCGTTATTAAAACTGCAACTAACCCGCACCACCCCATACATATAAGTGCCACTGCAATCGCTAAAGATACACATAGCATAAATTACTATGTAATTGTTATTTCGGATTTAACCGAGCAAAAAAAGGCAGAAGACGAGCTGCGCTATTTAGCCAACTTCGATCCCCTAACACAATTGCCTAACCGCAGTTTAATGCATCAAAAAATTGGTAAATCGATTAAAAAAGCTCACCAACAGCTCACTCAAAGCGCTTTACTATTTATAGATTTAGACAAATTTAAACCGGTAAACGATACATTTGGCCACGCAGTGGGAGATCAACTGCTGTGTAATATTACCCAAAGAGTAAGCGCTATGTTGCCAAGTAATGCCACGCTTGGCCGCCAAAGCGGTGACGAATTTTTAGTGCTTATTGATAACGTAGAAGACATAGCCGCACTTAATAACATAGTCAAAAGTATCAGTTCAGAACTTGCCAATAAGGTCATTATCGAAGATTTTTCTATTAATATATCAGCCAGTATTGGCGTGGCTTTATACCCATTTGATGCCAGCTCGACCGATTTACTGATCAGAAACGCCGATGTAGCCATGATGCATGCAAAGCAAGCTGGCCGAAACGGGTTTAAGTTTTTTAACGACTCGATGAACGAGCAAATAAAACAAAAGCTCATCCTCGAAAACGATTTAAAAGATGCCGCGAAAGATAATCTATTATTTAATCACTACCAACCCATAATAGACACGCATGCACAAACAATAAATGGAGTTGAGTTACTTATGCGCTGGGAAAATAACGGCCAATTTGTCTCGCCGGCTTTATTTATCCCTATTGCTGAAGAAACAGGCCTGATAGAAGCATTAACTGAGCAAGCTTTAGAGCGTGCGCTAACTGAGCTAGCCCCTACATTGGCCAGCAACCCATTGTTTTATATTTCACTTAACTTGTCGCCAAAGCACATTTTAAGAACGAATATAGCAACCAAACTGACCAATATATTAAAACAGCATCAAATGAGCCCAGTACAACTGCGCCTAGAAATAACAGAAAACATACTGCTAGAAGACAAGCAAAAAGCCGCAAAGCAACTACAAAAGTTAAAATCGGCTGGTTTTAAGCTGTTACTCGATGATTTTGGCACCGGCTACTCATCACTTACTTATTTGAGCCAGTTCCCTATTGATGTCATTAAAATAGATCAAAGCTTTGTTAACAGCATTGGGGTTGATAAAAGTGATGAGTCGATCATCAAAACCATTTACACTTTGGCTCAAAACTTGGAGCTTTATTGCATAGCCGAAGGCGTTGAAACTAAGCAACAAAAAGCCTTTTTAGAAGGGTTAGGTTGTCATGTTTTACAAGGTTATTATTTTGCAAAACCAATGCGTGCAGAGCAATTACAAAACCCCGAAACACATGAGCATATTCACACTTTAATAAAGAGTTAGCTATGAATATGCTGGCATTCGTGGCTTTCAATTTGCAGTACGCTGCTTTTAACATTAAAACGCGCAGCGAGGAGTTTTTCTATTTTTAAGCGGCAGGCTTCATCGTGCTTTTCAATTGTACAATGCTCTTTTAACACCACGTGAGCGCCGACAATAATATCGCTGTCTTTGCGCGACACCGTCACATTATGTACGTTATGCACATGCTCTAAATCGGTAATTGACTGCTCAATATCCTTCACTTTAGGCAACTTAGCGTTATTAAAGAACAGCCCTTTAATACAGCTCGTGATCACTTTACCGCCGGTAAATAATACAAACGAGGCAATTAGCATGCTCGATAAAATATCAATAATGCTCCAGCCCGTAAAATAAATAAGTACGCCAGCTATAAACGTAGAAATGGTCGATATAATGTCAAAAAACGAATGTAAAAATACAGCGTACACATTAATGCTTGCTTTGCGGCCTTTATAAAGTACCCACGCTGCAGCACCATGAAATAAAAACCCTACAGAGGCAATACTCGACATTAAAAAGCTGTTTATTGCTAAATCATGGCCGTCGTTATGATGGGAAATTCTCTCTACACCTTCATATAAAATTACGGAGCTTATTGCCAAATACAGTAAACCATTAATTAAACCACCAATGAGCTCAGCGCGTTGATAGCCATCGTTATAGGTTTTAGCAAAATGAATTGCTAAGCTTGAGGCAATAAGGGCAATAAATAGCGAGCTATTATGCACAAATAAATGCCCTGCATCGGCAAGTACAGCAAGCGAATTAGCGTAATAAGCGCCAATTACCTGAATTACCATAAATGAACATGTTATCGCTAAAGCGATAAGTAACCGACGACGAGACGCCTGGTGTGTAGTGATTTCTGTCATGAAATGCTTGAAAAACCTATACTTAAAATGCAAATAAGCCGTCAGGTGGCTTAGAGTAGAAAAGGGTAATGATATACAGTAGCAATTGTAATACGAAGCCCTCTTAAACGCACTAAAAACTTAGCAAAATAGCTAAAGTTGTACTAAATAACATAGTAGGAACAATTAAATTGTATGTAAAATCAACTGGAGCAATGAGTGGGCTTAAAACCAATCGAAGATATGTGGAGTACTATAAAGCTTATTCCGTTTGCCGTTGTACTTTATGATGCTAAAACACAAGCCTATAAAGCAAACACTCAAGCGCAGAGTATATTTAATTTACCCTCACAGCCAACATTAAAAGATGCAGACTTTAAGCACCTCACGTTAAGTAGTCCAGAAAGTAAAAAACAATTTACTGTTGCTCAATTGTTTGAAAAATACTTAGTTATAAATACTAACTGCCACGTATTTTTACAAAAACAAACGCACGGCCTATTACTAAACGCCAAACTTGCCTCGCTAAATAGTCACTTATACATTGCTACGTTTGAGATAATTGAACACAACGAAGATGCGCAATATAACTTTGATAAAATTATTTCAAAAATTTCTACCGACTTAATAGATATTCAAATTGACGATATTGATACTCATATAGAGTTTGCGCTTAAAGCCATTGGCACTGTATGCCATGCCGATAGGAGCTACTTATTTAAATTTTCTGACGATGGTAAGTCAATGCGTAACACCCATGAGTGGGTTAACCAAGGGATTCAGCCATTTAAAGATCAACTACAGCACATACCAAAAAACTCACTCCCCTACTTTGCTAATTTAATGGGCACCACACACTTATTTAAAGTAAATGATGTTGCCAGCCTCCCAGCAAAAGCGACTAAAGAAAAACAAGAACTCGAGCGTGAAAGTATTCAATCTGTACTGTGTATTGGCCTTCGCTACGATAAGGAGCTAGTAGGCTTTATTGGTTGTGATTGTGTAAAGCAAAAACGTGAGTGGACAGACTTAGACTTAATTAGGTTAAAACTAGTAGGTGAAATAATCGCTAATGCGTTTAAAAACTTAAACTACAAGCAAGAGCTTCAGCATATTCAACAACAGCTAATTACCGCAAATCAAAAGCTTAACCAACTTGTAAATACTGACAGCCTCACCGCAATTGCAAACAGACGTTGTTTTGACAAAGCACTAGAGAGCGAAATTAAACGCTGCGCACGTGCTAAGCAACCCGTTAGCTTAATTATGTGCGATATAGATTTTTTTAAAAATTACAACGACAGCTACGGCCATCAACAAGGCGATGAAGCCTTAGTTAAGGTGGCAGCTGCGCTTAAGTCGCAATGCCAACGTGAAGGCGATTTAGCCGCGCGCTATGGCGGTGAAGAATTTGCGGTCATTTTACCGGCAACTAGTGAGCAAGACTGCCAACAATTTACCCGCTTAATCCAACAAGCAATTAAAGCGGCAGACATAAAACACAATAATTCTACCGTAAGTGAGTACTTAACATTAAGTATCGGTTTTTATTCAGCCACGCCTGATAAAAATAGCACGCCACAGTGCTTTATAAGTAAAGCCGATCAAGCACTCTATACCGCAAAAGAAACAGGCCGTAATAAGGTATGCCAATTTACATAACTAAATCTATTATAAAGTAACGGGCGGCTCTAGCTGCCCGTTTTTTATACCTGATATTTTAAATACATTACCTTGTAATGACTGGTTAGTTTTTACATTACTGTCATCTGCAGAAGTTACAAATAGCCACTGTGCGTTATTGCCACCAAACGCAACGCTTGTAGGTTTTGTTGCAGCAAGTGGCAGTGTGTTTAAAACCTCCCCATCTGGCGATAAACACATAACGCAGCCCATATCCCATACCGCAAGCCATAAGTTGCCAAGGGCATCAATCACACAGCCATCTGGGTCTACTTGGGTATTTTTAAATTGATAAAAAACTTGGGCGGGTAATATAGGCTCGCCGCTGTCTGGGTTTACATTTAAAGTAAAAATACAGCTGGCTTTTGAGTCGCAGTAATAAGCACGTGAGCGCGCTTTATCAAAACATAACCCGTTGGGAATGGTTAAACCTTGCACCACGCAATTAAGCGAATTTTGATAAAAACGGTAAATCTTACCTTCGCCTGAGCGGGCGTTTGTATCCATAGTGCTTAGCCAAAACCCACCCCAAGGGTCTGCCCGACCATCGTTAGAGCGCCGTGTGGACTGGGTATTTTCTAAAAATGTAAGCGTTTGGCGCACCCCAGAAGCTATATGGTATTTATATATACCCGTACTGGTGCCAATAATAAGATGTGCTTTATCAAGCCACGCTAAAGCCGAAACCGTATCTTGCATTTCAACTTGTGTTAGTGAGTCAGGCTTTGTTAAACACTTACTTAGCAGAAGGTTTTTTTCTATATCTACCCAAAATAGCGTTTCAAGCAAAGGGTGCCAAAGCGGGCTTTCACCTAACTTATTTTGCAAATTACTAAATACGGTCACACTTGAGTCAGTCATAAATAACGATTCTTTAATATTAACAAAGCCTTGTATTAATAAATACTTTATCAGAAATACCCAACACTTACGATTAAACAAAACATATTAGCAACTAAATGCTTTTGCTAAGCCAAACAGTGCACTAATACCAAATAGCTTAATTAAGTGATTTAGTTTTAAATACTAAACCACATTGATTACAGGATAAAAGCTTCGTTATTGCTCTGTTTATATCAAAATTTTTAGCGCCGTTAGCGCTAAGTTTAATCCCTTAAGTGAATAAAGTAATGTGGCAAATGGGTATAATTATTTCAGCATTTTATCGCGCTTTACTTGGTTAGTTGGTAATATCATCAAAAGGGAGGTAATAGTATGATTAATAATAACAATAAACATTCTTTAGTGGTTGACGGAGGTGCAATGCGCGGTATTTTTGCCGCCGGCGTGCTGGATGAGTTTTTAGCGCAGCGCTATCAACCTTTTACTAATTACTTTGGGGTTTCTGCTGGCGCTACCAATATAGCCGCTTATTTATGCCAACAACCTAAACGTAACTACCATGTTATTACCGATTTTTCGTGTCGGCCTGAATTTATTAACTTAGCGCGCTTTATCAAAGGCGGCCACTTATTTGATTTAGATTGGCTGTGGCAAGCAACCATTAAAGAGATCCCCCTCAATACAGAAGCCTTTGCAAAGGCGGCTCACGAATTTTATATCGTCTCTACAGCTATCACCACAGGGCAGCCTCATTACCTTAAAGCAAGTAGTGATGCGATGGTAGAGCAACTTAAGGCATCGTGCGCGGTTCCAATTGCGTATCGTAACTACCCTATAATTAATGATATTGCGATGACCGATGGCGGCGTAGCAGACTCTATTCCCGTAATAAAAGCATACGAAATGGGTGCTCAAGAAATAACCGTGGTGCTTTCTCAGCCACTAGGCTATAGAAAAAAGCCAAGTAAATCTCAGTGGTTAACCAAAAAACTTTATAAAAACTACCCTGCTTTAATAAATAGCTCGATTAACAGAGCGCATGTTTATAACAGCAGCATAGATTTTATTAATAACCCGCCTGAAGATTGCAAAATCAATATTATTGCTCCACCGCCCCAATTTAGAGTGAGCCGTACAACCAAAAATGTTAAACGCCTTAACGATGGGTACAAAATGGGAATTGATACAGCCAAAGCCTTTTTAAGCTAAGTGTGTTGTTTCCCTTTAGATAGCGCAACCAGTATGCCCATTACAGTCAACGCTGCAATGGTGCATACAATGCCCGCTAGCACAGCGTAAACATGTATAAAGCACGCTAAGGCAATAACTATTAAAGCACAACAATACAGCCACTTATAGGCTACTTTGTAGTGCTTACTTCTCATTAATAATAAAGCGGCCAGTAAACACGCTATTGCAACAACTATCATAACAGTGTTCATGCTGCTTTTACCTCTGCAAG
>NZ_DCYU01000008.1:12925-14404 GCF_002331165.1 Pseudoalteromonas sp. UBA2102 | reverse complement strand
CTAAGTCTTCAATCGTTACCACTGTCATGCTGTGTTTATTAGCATAATCACTTACCTGTGGTAAACGCGCCATGGTGCCATCAGGATTAGTGAGTTCACAAATAACCCCTAACGGTTTTAAACCAGCCAGCTGCATTAAATCAACAGATGCCTCGGTGTGGCCGCGGCGAACTAAAACCCCACCTGTTTGTGCTTTTAAGCCAAATACATGGCCTGGGCGCGATAAATCACTCGGTTTAGCGTTATCGGCTGTGGCGGCTTTAATCGTTGTTACTCGATCGGCGGCCGATACGCCGGTTGTAACACCGTGTTTAGCCTCTATTGTGACTGTGTAGGCTGTATTATTTTGGCTGGTGTTGTGAGTTACCATTTGCGGTAGCTCGAGCTGCTTAATACGCTCATCGCCCATACACAGGCACACAATTCCGCTGCCTTCGCGGATCATTTCCGCCATTTGTTGGGTGGTTAAATGCTCGGCAGAAAAAACAAAATCACCTTCGTTTTCGCGGTTCTCGTCATCAACAACAAGTACGCCTTGGCCTTGCTGCAAAGCAGCAATGGCGTTTTCTACACGGGTGTGGCTTTCGCCAAATTGGCTAAGTAAAGACTGAATCATTATTATATTCCACATAAAAATAAATAGATTCAGGACACTGAAAGGCATGGCAAAACACACAAACTAAATTGCGCACTTTTTGCCACTAAACAGCTTATACCAATCCGCTTAATTAAGTGATTTATTTTGAGGTTGGAAAAACGTGTCGCTCAAAATGATTAAGTATTATTGCGAATTGGTATTAAACACGCAGCCACAGGCCACGTGTTTGCATACGCTACAAGCTATATTCTCTTTCATCCGGACTATAACCGTCGGCTCTGGCATCTCACCAGATCTGCTTGACCTTTATTTAATACATTAAAAAACGATTATTAAATAAAGCGCTCGCGGGCTCGTTTTATTCAAAAACTAATGAGTAAAACATACCGCCGGTGGGGAATTTCACCCCGCCCTGAGAATGTACCGTGAACTTATCTGTTCACGGCCTGCGCATTATACGCGTGTATTTATATGTTATTCAAAAATAAACGTTAAATAAGCTCAGTATTTAGTGAGGCATTGAGTACTTTACCTTGGTTAATATCGGCCGTGAGTGAGCATTTTGCGCCATTAACTAAGTTTAAATTTGGCTGCACATGGCCAATATCAGCATCTATTATTACCGGGAATAAACACCCACCCAATGCCACCTCTAGCGCATGGCGGTAATCAAATGCATCGTGATGACTTTGTGTTATTTCGCTGCGCCCTAAAATAAGGCCGTTAATATCATCAAATACACCGGCAAGTTTGAGCGACAGTAAAAATCGTGCCACGGTGGTAGGCGTAAGCTCTGAATTTTCTAGGTATAAAATTAGCCCTTCGTTCGCACTGTGTTTTTTAAAGTCGTGCAATGCTAAAAATGGCGAATCCAGCAATAA
>NZ_DCYU01000008.1:8474-12538 GCF_002331165.1 Pseudoalteromonas sp. UBA2102 | reverse complement strand
GTGTAATTTAGGCACTGCCACTGGGTAGGCTCGCTTGGCGCTAGCAGCTCATCGGGGTTTTGTGCGTAATTGGGTTTATTTTTTTGATAATAAGCAGAAGGCCCTTGCTCAAATTTACTTCCCGACTCGTAGGTAATGGTTTCAAAAATTTGTAAGCTGTAGGGGTTTGTTTCATCAGGGTGAAGCTGCATTAGGTTGGCACTATGAAGTGTTGCCCATTGGCACTTAGCCGTAAGTGCACAGGCAATTGTGCTCACATCAGAAAAACCCACCAGCCATTTAGGTTTGGCCTCTTTTATGGCGTTAAAATCCAATAGTGGCAATATTTCCATTGCCAGCTCTCCGCCCATTGGCGGCATAATGGCGGCAACCTCATCGTCTAGCAAAAAGCCCATTAATTGCTTGGCATGCGCTTTTGCATCTAATTCATCGCGGGGTTTATTTTGGCGTAAAAATTCCCCTTCTACTACCTCGTAACCACGGTGTTTTAAACCGTCTATCACTCTATCTAATCGTGCATGGTATTTTTCTTTTAAGCCCGACGAAAGCGAGCAAATAGCAATTTTAGAGCCTACTTTTAAAGGCGCTGGATAAAGTATATTAGCCATGAATGTTCCTTTTAATAAAGTGATTCCACTGTGTAAAAGCCGTTATGCATTTACACATTACCTATATGAATGTACCTATATCAACACGCACACTCTTTATGCAATATGAATAAGCGTAGAGTGTGTTTAGCATTTATGCAGTCACCATTTTATTTATAGTTTTTTAACGGGTAATGGCACGCGCTTTTTATAGCGATCCACTTATGCCAATCCGTTTAACTCAGCTCTTTATTTTGAGGGGTGGTGTTATATATGGGGTTTATGGGAGTAAGTTGCTATTAGCTAGTTTTAAGGTATAAAAAAACCGATGCAATTGCATCGGTTTTTGCTTGTACATTACTGTGAGCTAAATATTAAAGATACTCAACGTCAATGATTTCGTACTCAACGTCGCCTTTAGGCGTTTTAATGGTCACAGCATCATCTGTTTGTTTACCAATTAAACCGCGCGCAATCGGTGAGTTAACAGAAATTAAGTTATTTTTAATATCTGCTTCGTCATCACCCACAATACGGTAGGTTACTTCGGCATCTGTTTCTACATTTACAATAGTGACAGTAGTACCAAAAATAACTTTACCTGTATTAGGCATTTTAGTTACGTCAATAATTTGCACATTTGAAAGCTTAGCTTCAATTTCTTGAATACGGCCTTCGCAAAAACCCTGTTGTTCACGCGCTGCGTGGTATTCAGCGTTTTCTTTTAAGTCACCATGTTCACGTGCAATCGCAATATCATTTACGATTTTAGGACGGGTAACTGTTTTTAATTCGTTAAGCTCTTCGCGCAGTAACTCTGCGCCACGAACTGTCATCGGAATTGATTGCATACTTTTCTCACTTAACACCAAGGCCTAGTGGCCTTGGTACATTTCCTTAGTTCAATCGCTGGTGTAGCTCTTGAACTGACGTCACTTTACTACGGTCGTCCGCTTGGTTAGCAGTACAGTTAGCAAATGCCGCGTTCAAGGTTGTCGTGTAGTTGGTTTTGTTTTGCAATGCACCACGACGCAACACCTTCGAATCTTCGATCGCTTGGCGACCTTCGGTGGTATTTACGATATAGCTGTACTCTTTATTCTTGATGTTATCAAGAATATGCGGGCGGCCTTCATATACTTTGTTTACACGGCGTACTTCAATACCGGCCTCTTTTAAAGCCTCTGCTGTGCCACCTGTTGCATCAATTTCAAAACCAAGGTCTGTCATGGTTTTAGCAAGTTCTACAACACGAGACTTATCGCTGTTACGTACAGATAGTAACGCGCGACCACCGCGTGGTAAAGTGTTGCTTGCACCTAATTGTGCTTTTGCGAACGCTTCGGCGAAAGTATCGCCAACACCCATCACTTCACCTGTAGAACGCATCTCTGGGCCACGGATAGGATCCACACCTTGGAACTTAGCAAACGGTAAAACAACTTCTTTAACGCTGTAATACGGTGGAATTACTTCTTTAGTAATGCCTTGGCTTGCTAAAGACTGACCCGCCATACAACGCGCGGCTACTTTTGCAAGTGCAATACCGGTCGCTTTAGATACAAACGGTACAGTACGCGCCGCACGTGGATTCACCTCAATTAAGTACACTTTGCCATCTTTTACAGCAAATTGTGTATTCATTAAGCCCACTACGCCAAGCTCAAGTGCCATATCGGTTACTTGTTTGCGCATAACATCTTGCACTTCTTGTGATAAAGAGTGTGCAGGTAATGAACATGCTGAGTCACCCGAGTGAACACCCGCTTGCTCAATGTGCTCCATTATGCCGCCAATAATTACTTGCTCGCCGTCACAAATTGCATCAA
The DNA here is from genome assembly GCF_002331165.1 of Pseudoalteromonas sp. UBA2102. Lineage (NCBI taxonomy): Bacteria > Pseudomonadati > Pseudomonadota > Gammaproteobacteria > Alteromonadales > Pseudoalteromonadaceae > Pseudoalteromonas > Pseudoalteromonas sp. UBA2102. The sequence continues at coordinate 10,122 of NZ_DCYU01000008.1, read as the reverse complement.
CGTCCACTTCGATTGCATTATCTAAGAAGTGATCAAGTAGTACTGGCGCTTCATTTGAAGCTTGTACCGCTTCAGTCATGTAACGACGTAAGTCTTGCTCATCGTAAACAATTTCCATTGCACGGCCACCCAGTACGTACGATGGACGCACAACCAGTGGGAAGCCAATTTCACCTGATTTAAGTAATGCTTCTTCAGTTGATGTAACTGTTGCGTTTTCTGGTTGTAGTAAATCAAGACGCTCTACTAACTGTTGGAAACGCTCACGGTCTTCTGCGCGGTCAATCGCATCTGGTGAAGTACCAATTACTGGCACACCATTCGCTTCAAGTTCACGTGCTAGTTTAAGTGGTGTTTGGCCACCGTACTGTACAATCACACCTTTTGGTTTTTCAACACGTACAATTTCTAATACGTCTTCAAGTGTAATTGGTTCAAAGAATAGACGGTCAGAGGTATCGTAATCGGTAGAAACCGTTTCAGGGTTACAGTTAACCATGATGGTCTCATAGCCGTCTTCACGTAGCGCAAGGGCTGCGTGAACACAACAGTAGTCAAACTCAATGCCTTGGCCGATACGGTTAGGACCGCCGCCAATAACCATGATTTTGTCTTTGTCTGACGGGTTTGCTTCACACTCTTCATCATACGTTGAGTACATGTAAGCTGTGTCTGAGCTAAATTCGGCAGCACAGGTATCAACACGCTTGTACACAGGGACGATGTTTAACTGATGACGCTTTTTGCGAATTTCGGCTTCAGATACACCAGCTATTTCAGCAATACGTGGGTCGGCGAAGCCTTTACGCTTAAGTTTACGTAAAAACTCGGCATTTAAGCCGGCCATGCCACCTTCAGCAATTTTAGCTTCGTCTTTTAAAATGTCTTCTATTTGTACTAAGTACCAAGGGTCAACTTTGGTAAGTTCAAATACCTCTTCTACGCTCATACCGTGGCGCATTGCATCGGCAATGTACCAAATACGCTCAGCGCCTGGCTCGCGTAGTTCACGAATGATTTTTTCGCGCGCTTTCGGGTCATCAAGTGCCACAATTGGGTTAAAGCCCGTTGCGCCAACTTCAAGACCGCGTAATGCTTTGTGTAACGATTCTTGCTGGTTACGACCAATCGCCATTACTTCGCCCACTGATTTCATTTGCGTTGTTAAGCGGTCGTTCGCGCCGGCAAATTTTTCAAAGTTAAAGCGAGGGATTTTTGTTACTACGTAGTCGATTGATGGCTCAAATGACGCCGGTGTTTTGCCACCTGTAATGTCGTTTTGAAGTTCATCTAACGTGTAACCTATTGCTAACTTAGCGGCAATTTTAGCAATTGGGAAACCCGTTGCTTTAGATGCCAGTGCTGATGAGCGAGATACACGTGGGTTCATCTCAATGATAACCATACGGCCATCATCAGGGTTTACACCAAACTGTACGTTTGAACCACCGGTTTCAACACCAATTTCACGCAGTACCGCCATAGAGGCATTACGCATTAATTGGTATTCTTTGTCGGTTAGGGTTTGTGCTGGTGCAACGGTGATGGAATCACCAGTGTGTACACCCATTGGGTCAAAGTTTTCGATAGAACATACAATGATACAGTTGTCTTTTTTGTCACGAACAACTTCCATTTCATATTCTTT
>NZ_DCYU01000008.1:0-8148 GCF_002331165.1 Pseudoalteromonas sp. UBA2102 | reverse complement strand
TCTTTCCAGCCAATCAGTGATTCATCAATCAGCAACTCACTTGTTGGTGATAAATCTAGGCCGCGCTCACAAATTTCGTTAAATTCTTCCATGTTGTAAGCCACACCGCCACCGGTGCCACCCATAGTGAAAGAAGGACGAATAATACACGGAAAACCAATACGTGTTAGCGTATCGTGTGCTTCATCCATAGAGTGAGCAATTTCAGCACGTGGACATTCAAGGCCAATGTTTTTCATGGCTACGTCAAAGCGTTCACGGTTCTCTGCTTTGTCGATTGCATCGGCGGTTGCGCCAATTAACTCAACGCCGTGTTTAGCCAGTACGCCGTGCTTATCTAAATCAAGTGCACAGTTTAATGCCGTTTGACCACCCATTGTTGGTAGTACTGCATCTGGCTTTTCTTTTTCAATAATTTTTTCTACCACTTCCCAATGAATAGGTTCGATGTACGTTGCATCGGCCATTTCCGGGTCAGTCATGATAGTCGCTGGGTTTGAGTTAACTAATATAACTCTAAAGCCTTCTTCTCTAAGTGCTTTACACGCTTGAGCACCAGAGTAATCAAATTCACAAGCTTGACCAATTACAATTGGGCCTGCGCCTAAGATAAGAATGCTTTTTAAATCGGTACGTTTTGGCATTATTACTCCAGTTAAATTAGTTATTACGCGCTTGCATCAGGTCGATGAAGTGGTCAAATAATGGGGCTGCATCGTGCGGGCCTGGGCTTGCTTCTGGGTGACCTTGGAAGCTAAACGCTGGCTTATCAGTACGATGAATACCTTGTAGTGTTCCATCAAATAACGATTTGTGCGTGGCACGTAAGTTACTTGGTAGTGTGTCTTCATCGGCAGCAAAACCGTGGTTTTGTGCGGTGATCATTACTACATCGCGGTCTAAGTCTTTTACTGGGTGGTTACCACCGTGGTGGCCAAATTTCATTTTTACTGTTTTAGCACCTGAGGCCAGTGCTAATAATTGATGCCCTAAACAAATACCAAAAATTGGTGTGTCGGTTTCTAAAAAGGTTTTAATTGCATCAATAGCGTAAGTACATGGCTCTGGATCGCCAGGACCATTAGATAAGAAGATACCATCTGGGTTTAAAGCAAGTACATCGGCGGCTGAGGTTTGCGCTGGTACAACGGTTAATTTACAACCGCGATCAACTAGCATACGTAAAATATTACGTTTAACACCGAAGTCGTAGGCTACTACATGAAACTTTTCATCATCGCTGCTAAGGGTTTTAAATCCTTGGCCTAATGTCCAGCTTGATTCGCGCCACTCAAAATTTTCCTTGGTTGAGACAACTTTTGCTAAATCCATACCTTTTAAACCTGGGAAGGTTTGCGCGGCTTGTAACGCTTTGTTTTCGTCTAACTCGTCACCGGCAATAATACAGCCGTTTTGTGCGCCTTTATCGCGCAAAATACGGGTAAGCTTTCTGGTGTCGATGTCCGCAATACCCAAAATATTACGTTGTTTTAAGTAATCATCTAACGATTGCTCGTTACGAAAGTTACTTGCTAGCAGTGGCAAATCACGGATCACTAGGCCTTTAGCCCAAATTTGATTCGCTTCTTCGTCTTCGCTGTTGGTACCCGTATTGCCGATATGTGGGTACGTCAAAGTTACGATTTGTTCCGCGTATGATGGATCAGTCAAAATTTCTTGATAACCAGTCATAGACGTATTGAATACTACTTCACCGACTGACATGCCGTCAGCGCCGATTGCAGTACCGCGAAACACTGTGCCGTCTTCTAGGACTAACAGAGCGGATTTAGTCAAGTTAAACCTCCTAACAGTAAAAAACGGGAGTAAGCAAATGCTTAACACCCCGCCAATACCCAGAGGGATCGTCAAAACCAGATTTTTTTGTGAGCTTAAATTGTTTTACGCAGTCTTAAATGATGCCGATATAAAACGCTAAACCTTCAATCATTTTTCTTGCCTAAAACTCTTTTCATTCCCACTGAAACCCCTGGTTTTACTAGCCACTTGGGTATAATTGGAAACACGCATTTAGTAATTTTTGGCAAATTGGCTGCATTCTACATGAAGATGCTATTTAGGTCTAACGTTATTTAGATAAACACTACAAACAAGTCGCTTTAGGCAAAAATAGACCCAAACAGCTAAAAAAGTAACTAAACTACTTGAGATCTAGCACATCTTGCATATCATAAAGTCCTGCTGGTTTATTTTGTAACCACTGCGCAGCCCTTATAGCTCCTAATGCAAAGGTCATTCGCGAACTTGCTTTGTGGGTTAATTCAAGCCTTTCGCCCATAGTTGCGAAATAGGCGGTGTGTTCACCTACTATGTCCCCGCCTCTTAGTACTGAATAGCCAATTTCATTTTGCGATTTTGCGGTTTCTACTTGGCTGCGGTCGTATACCGCTACTTCATCGTGATCCCACCCTTTAGCCTGTGCAATAGATTCACCAATGGCTAATGCTGTGCCCGATGGCGCATCTATTTTATGACGATGATGCGCTTCAAAAACTTCTATATCTAGGTCGTCACCAAATTTAGTGGCCGCTGTTTGCACTAGGTTAAGTAGCACATTAACGCCAACGCTGTAGTTACGCGCAAACACAATAGGAATATGTTTAGCAGCATTTTCTAATAATGCCATGTCTTCGCTAGTTAAACCTGTGGTGCCTATAACCATAGGCAGTTTTTTATCGAGCGCTGTTTTTAAGTGATTGCGCATACCTGCTGGTAACGTAAAGTCGATAAGTACATCAACATCAGCAACCTTGCTCTCGTCGCTAAAGCTAATGGCTTTGTCGGCTGCACTGTTTACTTGATTTACATTAATACCCAATAACGATGAGCTGCTGCGAACATACGCACCACCAAGTTGTGTTTGCTCTTTAATTGTCGCGGCTTCTAATAGGGCTAAGCCCATTCTGCCGTTAGCACCAAAAACACCTATTCGATTCATTGTTATTGCCTTAATCTGATTTAGTTGGATCTGTTGTTGCGTACCCTGACTAATTTGGCGCCCTAAACTTGCTTTGAGCAATTATTAGCCGCATATAATCGCACACCGGTAGATATTATCTAAAAGTCGTGCAATAGTCAGGTAAGCCCTTAATTAAATAATAATAACAATACCAGTTTACTTTAGCCATCTATACATTTAAACTTCTCTTTCGCGTCGATTTGGTCTTTGGCTTGCGGGCGCTGTGGTCATCTACTTTTCAATTAAAGAGTGATCTACTAAATTCAGCTAAAAGAGGAGTTTTGGCTGTGGTTATATTAACTGGTTATGAGGAATACAATGCAGCCAACATTTAATAAAAACAAAGCAATTCTATCTTTGCTTCCCCTTCTTACCTTTGTAGCCCTTTTTTTAGGCTCAGGTTTATATTTACAATCGCAAGGGGTTGATTACGCTTTTTACCAGCTCCCAGCGCCGGTTGCTATACTACCCGCTATTATGCTTGCCTTTATTTTAAACAAAGGCACTGTAAACCAATGTGTTGAAACCTTTATCAAAGGCGCAGGACACAACAACATTATTACCATGTGTTTAATTTATTTACTTGCTGGTGCATTTTCGGCAGTAGCAAGTGCCACCGGTGGTGTGGATGCGGTTGTAAACGCTGGCTTGTCACTTATTCCCCCGTCGCTGTTATTACCTGGGCTATTTTTAATTGCTGCGGTTGTCTCTACTGCAATGGGTACATCAATGGGTACCATTGGTGCTATAGGGCCAATTGCTTATGCGGTATCCGTTAAAACAGGCATCGACCCTGCCCTAATGGCCGGTACTATAGTATCGGGCGCAATGTTTGGTGATAACCTTTCTATTATTTCAGACACAACCATTGCTGCAACGCGTACGCAAGGCTGTGAAATGAAAGACAAGTTTAAAGAAAACTTAAAAATAGCGGTTCCTGCTGCCGTATTAACCATTGCTTTGCTGCTTTATTTAACACCTGCTCCACAAGCAGTAGAAACTAAAGATTTTGATTTATTATTAGTGCTGCCTTATGCCTTTATTTTAGTATTGGCTGTTGCCGGTATGAACGTGTTTGTGGTGCTATTTAGCGGTATTGTATTTGCTGCGCTAATGGGCTTTACCGGCAGTTACGAAGGCGCAAGCTTTGTAAAGGATATTTACAAAGGCTTTACCGATATGCAGGAAATATTTTTACTTTCTATGTTTATTGGTGGCTTATCTGAATTTATTCGTATTAACGGCGGCCTTGATTTTCTGGCACAAAAAATTCAAGCCATTACAAAAGTGATTGCCAAGTGGCACCGCAAAGTAGCTGATCAGCTTGGTATAGCTGCATTGGTATTAACCAGCAACGTGTGTATAGCCAATAACACGGTATCCATTATTGTTGCAGGTCCTATTGCTAAAAAACTTGCTGATGATGGCGAAATAAGTGGTAAACGCTCTGCAAGTTTACTTGATATTTTTGCTTGTGTTACGCAAGGCTCACTGCCCTATGGTGCTCAAGCATTACTGTTAGGTGCTACGTTTAAAATTAGCCCGTGGGAAGTATCAACGTCATCTTACTATTGCTTTATTTTAGCTTTTACTGCCATTGCCGTTATTTGTTTGCGCCGCAATAAAGCCTAAATTTTGTGCAAAACCTTATGTTGCAGCTTAATAAATAAGCTGCAACATATGTTAAAATAATAATCTACAAATCAATACCTTGTGCTATAATGCGCGCTTTCGCGTGTCACTAAAGTTATAGTTAAATATAGATTATGAAATTTAAAAAATTACTTCCCCTCGTTACCCTTACGTCAATCGCTTTATCATCTTCTGCCCTTGCTGCTAATTGGAGCAGTACCGCATTACATGTTAATAATGGCGACCAAAAAAACCCATTTACCAAGCAAGAATCAGACACTACTGTTTACTCGCTGCAACATGCATCGGGCTATGATTACGGTGATAACTTTTTCTTTATTGATTACAGCAAAGACGATACAACCGACGGCTACCAAGATAGCGACTTTTACGGCGAATGGTATTCAACGCTAAGCTTATCGGCTATTAGCGGTGAGAAAATTGGCGCAGGTGCATTATTAGATGTAGGCCTTACTGGCGGAATTAACGTTGCCGGCGATGCCAAAATGATGAAATACCTACCGGGTGTTAAATTAAGCTGGGATGTACCTGGGTTCAACTTTTTTCAAACACTTGTCACTGCCTATATTGATGACAGTGAAGGCGTAGCAAAAGGCGGGGCCCCTATTGAAACTAACAGCTGGATGTTTGATGTAGCCTTTGAATACCCGTTTACCGTAGGCTCGCAAAAATTTAGCTTTAAAGGACACGCTGAGTACATTGCAGAGCGCGAAGATGAATTTGGTAACGACGTAGAAGCGTGGATACTTGCACAGCCTATTTTAGTATGGGATATGGGGCACGCGTTAGAAATGAAAGAGAACACCCTATTACTGGGTATGGAACTGCAATACTGGCATAACAAGCTAGGCACTGAGGTCACTGAATCGGTTCCACAAATACACGTTGAGTGGACTTTTTAAGCCCTTACAGTGTAAAACAGAGTCACATTACTTTTAAACGGAGCACTTAAACAGTGCTCTTTTTTTTGCCATGAAAACTATTTAATTGAACAGCCTTTAATACTTAGTTATTGTCTTACTTTAATTAAAGCCGTGTGCTTGCCTTTAATAGGAGTAAGGAAATGCCAGCGATTAAAGTTATTTGTTTGTCTGCATTATTAGCCTTTACTAATAATGCATTTGCCAGTAGTACAGAACCCTCTAAAACCCTCTCTTACGATGCACTTTTAACAAATTACCAGTATGATTTTAAAGTAAATTATTTTGATATTGCATCACAAAAGCAATCGCTAAAAATGGCGTATATTTATTTAAAACCCACACAAAAAAATATGCCAACAGTGACGCTAATGCACGGTAAAAACTTTAATGCCGACTACTGGAGCCCCACAGCCCGTTACTTACAGTCGCTTGGGTTTGGGGTGCTGATTCCCGATCAAATTGGTTTTGGTAAATCTTCAAAGCCCACTAACTATCAATATTCATTTGCGGCGCTTGCGCATCATACACATGCATTAATGGACTCGCTAAATCTTGAAAAGTCGATAGTTGTTGGCCACTCTATGGGGGGAATGCTAGCGAGCCGTTTTGCATTAATGTACCCAGATACAACCACTAAACTGATTTTGCTTAATCCAATAGGGCTTGAAAACTACTTACACTATGTAAAATACAAAGACACCAACTTTTTTTATAAAAATGAGCTTAACAAAACGCCCGAAGGTGTTAAAAAGTACCAGCAAAAAAACTATTACGAAGGTCAATGGAATGCTCAGTATTCAGCATTAACCGACTTTATTACAGGCCAAATACAAGGCCCAGATAAAGAGCAAATTGCCTGGGTTAACGCTAAAACCTACGATATGATTTTTACCCAACCGGTGATCACTGAATTTAAAGACTTAACCGTGCCCGTTAAATTAATTATTGGTACGCGTGACAGAACAGGCCCTGGCCGAAACTGGAAAAAAGACGGGATAGATTATCAGCTGGGGCGTTACGATAAATTAGGAAAACACGCTGCTGGGCTTATTCCTGATGCGCAACTGTTTGAACTTGATAATTTAGGTCATTTACCGCAAGTAGAAGATTTTGAGCGATTTAAGGCAGTGTTTAAACAAGCACTAAGTGAGTAATAGCTTGATACTTAATAAAATAAAGCCCCTGTAAGTAAACTGCTTACAGGGGCTTGTTATATAAAACTAATTTACAGCGTACATTGCGGGTTTTTACCCTGCGATTTAGCCGTACTTTGCTCGCTAAGAGCTTCGCTCATTTGTGCTTGTAAATTATTAATTCGATTGCTCGGTGCAGGGTGAGTAGATAAAAACTCAGGTGTGCTACCACTGCCTGCTGCGCTCATATTTTGCCAAAGCGTTACCGACTCTTGTGGGTTAAAACCAGCCTTCGCCATTAAATCTAAGCCAATGGTATCGGCCTCTGATTCGTGTGAACGGCTAAACGGTAAAACTACGCCGTACTGCGCGCCTAAGCCTAAACCTTGCATAATTTCGTTGCGGTATTGTACGTTGCCCATTTCAAGCGCTGCGCTGCCTAATTGCATACCGGTATCTAAAATTGAGCTTTGCGATACACGCTCATTTGAATGCTCTGCTATAACGTGGCCCACTTCGTGCCCTAGTACGGTTGCAAGCTGATCTTGATTGGTGGCTATTTTTAATAACCCCGTATGAACACCTATGTAGCCACCAGGTAATGCAAAGGCATTTGCCGACTCATCTTCAAATACCACGACTTCCCAATTTTGTGAAGCGTATTCTTTTGGTAAAACAGCCACGACCTTTTCAGCAATACAATTTACATACGCATTGGTTTTTGCATCTTTATTGATTGGCTGTGACTCCTTCATTTGAGCAAAACTTGCGGTGCCCATTTCACTCATTTGTTGCTCTGAATACAGCGCAATTTGAGTACGCCCCGTAGGCGATGTTTTACAGCCGGCTAAAACTGCGGTTGCGAGTAAGGCAAGGGCTAGCTTTTTCATGGTGTTTCCTTCAAGTCTTTAATTTTTATTAGTTGTAGAATAGCAAACACAGTGCCAGTTTAGAATCTTTGCTCCTTATTACGCCGCTTTTTATTTTTAATAAATAAATGACCTTGCCAGACAAACTAAGTTTATACCCTTGCATAGCCCTGTTACACTATAAGCCTTGTTTTTAGTGAATGTTGAGTGACTACATGGACGCCTCGGCCTCGTCTTTTAATACCCGAATTTTGTTACCTTTGTTAGCCAGTATTGTTGCTATTACGCCACTGGCTATAGACATGTACTTACCGGCCATGTTGGTTATTGCGAACGATTTACAAACCACTATGCCAAATGTACAAATTTCGCTAAGTATTTATTTGGCTGGCTACTCGCTAGGCATGTTATTTTTTGGCCCTATTGCCGATCAACTCGGACGACGAAAACTAGCCCGTATTGGCTTAACCTTATTTGGTGTAAGCTCATTTGCGCTGGCTTTTACCACCGAAATACACACCTTTTGGGTACTTAGAGCCGTGCAAGCATTCACCGGCGCGGCAGCTACGGTGGTTGTGCCTGGCGTAATT
>NZ_DCYU01000134.1:0-22971 GCF_002331165.1 Pseudoalteromonas sp. UBA2102 | reverse complement strand
CCAGAGCGACCCGCGCGCCCAGCAACTTGAGTTACCAGCTGGGCTAAATGCTCTGTGGCTCTAAAATCGCACGAGTACAAGCCGCTATCTACATCTAAAATAAGCACTAAGCTAACATCGGCAAAATGATGACCTTTAGCCAACATTTGTGTGCCCACTAAAATACGCGCCCCGCCTTGGTTTATCTCCTCTAAGGCTTTTTCTAGGCTCCCTTTACGGCGGGTTGAATCGCGGTCGATGCGGGTTACGGGTGTATCGGGGAATTCACTCGATAAAAATTCTTCAATTTGTTCGGTGCCTTTACCGTTAGGAAAAATTTGTGTGCTACCGCAATCAGGACATTGGTGAGGTACCGGGTGTTGCTCCCCACAGTGGTGGCAAATCATTTGGCCAATGGCTTTATGAAAGGTTGCGCTGGTGCTGCAGCGATTACACTCACTCAGCCAACCGCATTCGTGACAAATTAGCGTAGGAGAAAAGCCACGACGATTTAAAAACACCATAACTTGCTTACCACGGTTTAAATGTTGGCGCATAGTGGCAAGACTTGCGTGTGCAATACCCGCTTGGTCGGGCTGGCCTTTCATATCAAGCAACATAAACTGATTATCGGTCGCAGTTTGTGCGCGCTCTGTAAGGCTTAAAAGTTGGTATTTGTTGTTTATAGCTTTGTGCAGTGTTTCGAGCGCAGGGGTGGCACTGCCTAAAATAAGCGGTATTTTGTGCTGAAATGCCCGATAAGCGGCTAAATCGCGTGCGTGGTAGCGTAAGGTATCCTGCTGTTTAAATGAAGAGTCATGCTCTTCATCAACCACTATCATTCCTAACTTTAAAAAAGGTAGAAAAATACTCGAACGGGTACCTATTACAATTGCGCAGCTGCCTTTTTCGCAAAAACGCCATGTTTGCAAGCGTTCGTTATCGGTTAGGGCTGAGTGCCATAGCATAATTGGCGTATCGGGAAAGCGACGACGAAATCGGTTAACAGTTTGTGGCGTTAAGCCTATTTCAGGCACCAGCACTAAGGCTTGCTCGCCACGTTTAAGGACTTCTTCTAGGCATTGTAAATACACTTCGGTTTTACCACTGCCTGTCACACCTTCTAATAAAAAGCTCTTAAAGCCAACACTTTGATTTATTGTAGTGCACGCTACGGCTTGCTCTTTATTTAGTACTGGCTTGGTGCCGACTGTGGGCGCAACGCTTTGCCATTGATTATCATGCTCAATGCTTTGGGTTACAAGCTCTTTATCTATTAAGGCATCTATTGTTTTTTTACTAAAGCCGAGCGCTTTTAGCTCGGTTATCGACGACTTACCCGATTGCGCGAGTTGCTTTAATAAATTTAGCTGAGTTTTCGCTTTTAACGATGGAACCTTTGCGCCTTTTTCGGTAAGGCTAATCATGTTAATGCTGGTTTTATCTGGGTTTTCACCTTGGCGAAGCGCACCTGGCAGCGCAATGTGTATGGTTTCGCCGAGCGGGTAGCAATAATAGCGTGCAGTAAAGCTAAGCAGTTCTAAATGCTGTGATGATAAAATAGGGGTTTGGTCAATAACCTCAGTAACCGCTTTAATTTTGTTCTCTGGCACGTCGGTATGCGTTTTAAGAGCAAGAACAACCGCTACTTTCTTTTGATTGCCAAAGGGTACTAAAACACGCATCCCTGGCACAATAGGCGCCGAGGGCGAGATGAGTTGTTCATCTATTTTATAATCAAAGGTGCGTGGTAACGGAACTTTAATAGCAACTTCAACAAAACGCATAACAACTCATGTGATAAAGGGTAATAGCTTAATGTACTAAAAATAAGGCTAAAAACCTACATACAAATGGATGCGGTAGCGCTGGTTGGTTACTTTTTTGGCAAAAAGCGTAATTAAAGCTTGTGCGGGGCAAGCTAGTTGGATAAAATCCGCGGCCTATAAATTTGTTTTAACGACGTATGGTGCCAGACTTCGGGTTTGGAGAGCGATGCGGCCTTAACTAGAGGTTCCTATGAAAGAAGGTATTCACCCTAAGTACGAAGCAATTTCTGCAACATGTTCATGCGGAAACAAATTCGAAACTCGTTCTACTCTTTGTAAAGACATTCACCTAGACGTATGTTCTGCGTGTCACCCGTTTTACACTGGTAAGCAAAAGATTTTAGACACTGGCGGCCGTGTTGATCGCTTCAACAAGCGCTTCGGTGCACTTAGCAGCAAGAAGTAATTATTGCTGTTTAGTAAAAAAAGCACCTTCGGGTGCTTTTTTTGTGTCTAAAAATCATCATTTTTACTAAAAAATCACCGATTGTTGCCGTACTACGTGTGCATAACTATTTCCTGTTCTTATTCTGAATATGCATAAACCTTTGCAGACAAACTCTCAATTCTTCTCTATATTTTTTATACGTTAATTTTTAACCAAGCTGCTAAAAGTGCTTATCGTGGCGATATTTGTTTTTAACGGTGATAAACGCGCCATATTGGTGCATTTTACTATTTTACTATTCTGCTATTTTACAAAAATATTGGCAGGGCAAAATGAACCTCAAAAAGCACTTTTTGAATGAATTTTTATTTGTTTAATATTGATAACTTTTAGCGAAGTTGCTGATAAATCACTTAAAATTAACGGATATAGCATATAACAGGATAGACCTGATATTGCTTGGAATTTAAAAATAATAAGAGTATCTTAGCCCCATACTCCCTCTCACTTAACTTAAATTGCAGGATACCATCGCGTTATGTCAGATTTTCGTGAACAAGCATTACACTACCACTCTCACCCCGTTCCAGGCAAAATCAGCATTGAGCTAACAAAACCAGCCGAAACGGTGCAAGACTTAGCATTAGCATACAGCCCCGGTGTTGCAGAGCCTGTGCGCGAAATTGCAGCAGACCCAGCCAATGCATATAAATATACCGGTAAAGGTAATATGGTTGCGGTGATCAGTAATGGTACGGCAATTTTAGGTTTGGGTAATTTGGGGCCTTTAGCCTCTAAACCTGTTATGGAAGGTAAGGCGCTTTTATTTAAACGTTTTGCTGGCCTAGATTCTATTGATATTGAAGTTAAGCATCGCACCACCGAAGACTTTATAAATACAGTGGCTAATATTGCCGACACGTTTGGTGGTATTAACTTAGAAGATATTAAAGCGCCAGAGTGTTTTGAAATTGAAAAAGCACTTATTGAGCGTTGCAGTATTCCGGTTTTTCATGATGACCAACACGGTACCGCTATTGTAACTGCGGCAGGTATGCTTAACGCCTTAGAAGTGCAGGGCAAATCAATAGAAGATGCCATTATTGTATGTTTAGGTGCAGGCGCTGCAGCGGTTGCTTGTATGGAGCTGTTAATTAAGTGTGGTGCACTGCGCGAACATATTTATATGCTAGACCGCAAAGGGGTTATTCATACTCGCCGCGATGACTTAAACGAATACAAACAGCTTTTTGCTAACAATACAGATAAGCGTACTCTACAAGATGTAATTGCTGATGCTGATGTGTTTGTAGGTGTATCGGGTCCTAACTTACTTGCACCTGAAGATCTAAAACTAATGGCTGATAAGCCAGTGGTGTTTGCATGTTCAAACCCAGATCCTGAAATTGCACCTGAGCTTGCGCACAGTGCACGTAAAGACTTAATTATGGCAACGGGGCGTTCTGATTTCCCTAACCAAGTTAATAATGTTTTATGTTTCCCGTTTATTTTCCGTGGTGCACTTGATGTACGTGCAAGCGCCATTAACGATGAAATGAAAATAGCCGCTGTCGAAGCTATTCGTAGTATTGCTAAAGAGCCAGTGCCTGAGCAAGTATTAAAAGCAGCGGGTGTAGAAAAGCTCGAATTTGGTGCAGATTACATTATTCCTAAACCTATGGACCCGCGTTTATTACCACGTATAGCCAAGGCGGTTGCTATTGCTGCTGTTGAATCGGGCGTGGCACAAATTGACTTACCGGAAAATTATATGGCGTAATATATAGCGCTTAAACAAAAAAAACCTCAGCATGCTGAGGTTTTTTTTTAAAAAAAGACGTTTTATTCTTCGTCTAAAATAGGCACTTCTAAACCCATTTCTTGCATTATCTTTTTAACTTCTTCGGGTACTTTTTCTGCGTTATCTTTACGTAGGTCATCATCATTAGGTAATGGCTGGCCTGTAAAGGCATGCAAAAACGCTTCGCATAGTAACTCGCTATTTGTTGCATGACGCAGGTTGTTTATTTGACGACGTGTACGCTCATCAGTTAATACTTTTAATACATTTAGCGGGATCGAAACGGTGATCTTTTTAACTTGCTCTGATTTTTTCCCGTGTTCTGCGTATGGGTGAATATACTCACCATTCCATTTAGCCATAAGATGTATCGTTGCCTCAGATTATTAATTTCTCACACGGCGTAAAAAGCGTGTAAATATGCGTGAAATTCTATCGTTTTAAAAAAGATAGTCAAATAATAGATAGCAATCTATCTTAATAAGCTGGCTGTAATAGTAAATACAGCCTCATTGAAGTTTTACGCGTCTGTTATTTTTAGCCATCTAGAGCTTTAAATGCTTTGACTTATTATAATGGATAACTTACTCTTTTAGACGTCTAAACATCCAAATTAATCAGGTGACGAATATGAGCGAAAAAAACAAAGCAACCATTGCTGTACGAAATGGGGTTGATGCCGATAAACATCATGGCGCCGTTGTACCGCCAATTTATTTATCGACGACTTATTCGTTTGCCGATTTTGATACTAAGCGCGCATACGACTATGGACGCAGTGGTAATCCTAATCGCGATATTTTAGCTGACACTTTAGCAGAACTTGAAGGTGGCGCACGCGGAATTATTACTGCTACGGGCATGGCAGCAGTGCACTTAGCCACACAGTTATTAAATAACGATGATACATTGGTTATTCCTCACGATTGTTATGGCGGCAGCTACCGTTTATTTACGTCGTTAGAAAAGCGCGGCTTGCTTAAACTTAAAGTACTTGATTTAACTAAAGCAGAAAGCCTAGAACAAATTTTAACCATTAAACCTAAATTAATTTGGATAGAAACACCAAGTAACCCTGTGCTGCGCCTAACGGATATTAAAGCCGTGACGGATATAGCAAAACAGTGCGGTGCATTAGTGGCCGCCGATAACACCTTTTTATCACCGGCATTACAAAACCCAATTAAGTTTGGCGTAGATATTGTTGTGCACTCAACCACTAAATATATAAACGGCCATTCTGATGTTGTAGGCGGTGCAGTTGTTGCTGCAACACAAGAGCTTGGTGATGAGCTTGCTTGGTGGGCCAATAACATTGGTATTACCGGCGCACCATTTGATAGCTATTTAACGTTACGTGGTTTACGTACTTTAAATGTGCGTTTAAAACAGCACCAAGAAAATGCCCTGGCAATTGCTAAATACCTAGAAAGCTCTGAGTATGTTAGCCAAGTTTACTACCCATGCCTTGAATCGCATCCTCAACATGCGCTTGCTAAAGCCCAACAGCTTGGGTTTGGTGGTATGGTTAGTTTTGATATTAAAGGCGATGTGAATGATGCAGCGGCGTTTTTAACGAGCCTTAAAGAATTTAGCTTAGCAGAATCGTTAGGTGGGGTTGAGAGTTTAATTTGTCATCCTGCGACCATGACTCACGCAGGTATGGAAGCTCAAGCACGTTTAGAGGCGGGTGTGGGCGATACGCTAATTCGTATTTCGGTCGGTATTGAAGATGTAGAAGACCTACTGGCTGATTTTGAACGTGTATTTAACTTAGTTAAACCTGGTCAAAATAAAAATGTAGGGCGTGTTGGTAAAGCTGCAGGCAATGCCAATGGTGATGTAAAGCAGCAGGCTGCTCATCCAGCTTTGTGGTGATTGAGTATGGTAAAAAGTGTACATAAATTTGGCGGCTCAAGCTTAAGCTCGGGCGAGCGCTATCAAAGTGTGACAAAAATAATTATTGGCCACACACAGCCTGGCGATTGCGTGGTTGTATCTGCTGCGGGTAAAACCACTGATACATTGGTTTCGCTGTGGCAAAGTTATCAACAACAAGATAAGCAAGCCGTTGCTGATATTTTGCTGCAATTGAGCAATCACCAAACGGCATTAATTGAAGAGTTATTAAAAGCCGATGCTAAACACACGGCTTTAGCTGTGTTAGCGCAAGAGCTAAGTGATGTAGCGGAGCAAGCCAGCAAGCAGCAGTTACAAGAGGCGGCCTTACTGGCGCATGGGGAGCTGTGGTCTGCGCGATTATTAGCAGCCTATTTAACGCAATTAAACATTCAAGCGTGTGCTCATGATGCTAGAGCGCTGTTTAGTGTAACAAGCGGGGAGCTTTTGCATGCGCAAAACAAACAGCAATGCAGCCAAGTTATTGATGCAAATAAAATTAACGTAGTAACAGGGTTTATCGCAGCAAGTGCTGATGGTAAAACAGTTACGCTTGGGCGCAATGGCAGTGATTACAGCGCCACCTTATTAGCCAATTATTGCGACGCACAAAATGTATGTATTTGGACTGATACGCCAGGGGTATTTAGTGCCGACCCACGTAAAGTTGAAAAGGCGATTAAGTACAACAAGGTGTGCCGTGAACAAGCTAACTTATTAGCTCGATTGGGTAACCCTGTGTTACATGCTAAAACGCTTTCGCCTTTAAAAAACAGTAATATTAAACTGGCTGTACGTAGTAGTTTTGATGTGCAAACTGCTCCTACCGATATTGTAAAACAAGGCAAAGCTAAGCAAAAACGTTTTATTACTACATTACAAAACGTTGATTTACTGCTCGTTGAAGGCCTTAACGCGGGAGAAGTGGCGCATGTTAGCCAGCTTATTCAGCACAGCCTTCATCATTTTATACACAACGGCGATACATACTTAGTTGTGCCCGCGGGTGCAACGCATCAAGTAGTGAGTTATTTTGCTGGGCGAGCAAATATCAGCGAGTCTAATTTAAATGGCTGCGCGGTGGTTGCGCCTACGCAAGATGTTTACACACTAAGTACATTAGCGGCTGAGGTTTTAAATCAGCAAAGTATTCACCCTCGTTTTATTCATCAAGATACAGGCTATACATTGCTGTTAACTGATCAGTTAATAGAAAGCGATGTACTTAGTTTATTGCACGAAAAATTAATTAATAAAGGCCAAGAAGTTGCCCTGGTTGTGGCTGGCTTAGGTAATGTAGGCGATGAATTTTTAAGTCAGCTAGATGCTCAATTTAAACGATTGTCGGACGACTATAGTATTAAGCTAGTTGGCTTAATTCGCTCGCAGCATATGCTATTTAATGCCTCGGGTATTACACTCGGACAGTGGAAAAAACAATGGCAGCATAATGCCGTTGCTTATGAGCAGGCGGATTTATTAAGTGTATTAAACGAACTTGATTACGAGCACAAAGTTGTTGTTGATATAACGGCAAGCGAGCAATTTAGCCAATTATACACCGACTTTGTAGAGCGAGACTGCCATTTAATAAGTGCTAACAAGTACGCGGGCACTGCTGCATCTAATTGGTATAACGCGCTGCGCCAAAGTATTAGCGAGCGTAATTTGCATTGGCGCTACAACACCAGTGTTGGGGCAGGGTTGCCGATTAACTTTGCGTTGGCCGATTTACAAAATAGTGGCGATAAAATTACCCGTATTGAAGGTGTTTTCTCGGGCACACTCTCGTGGCTATGCAGTAGGTACGATGGCAGTGTGGCATTTTCTGACCTTGTTCTTGAAGCGCAAAAAATGGGCTTTACAGAGCCTGATCCTCGCGAGGATTTATCGGGCCGCGATATGCAACGTAAATTGCTGATACTTGCACGCGAGCTTGGCATTGAATTAGATTTAAATGATATAAGCTTACAAGCATTAATGCCTGATGAGCTAGCCCAAGGTTCATGGGATGACTTTTTAGTGAATAAAGATAAGCTAAATGCCTTTATTAAACACCATGCCGATGCGGCAAATGCGCAAGATGCTGTACTTAGGTATACCGGTTTATTGGCATTAGAGCAGGGTAAAGTATCGGCGAAGGTAGGTATAACTTACGCGCCTAAAGGGGACGCCTTAGCTAACTTAACACCAGGCGATAATATCTTTGTTATTAATAGCCAGTGGTACAACGAAAACGCCTTAGTAATACAAGGCCCTGGGGCAGGCAAAGAAGTGACCGCCGCGGGCGTGCACTCTGATTTATATTGGTTAGTTAAAAACCTAAAATAGCGCAGGCAAATATTAATAGTAAAACGGCAGCTTGTGTAAGCTGCCGTTTTTGTTTTTAGAATAACTCTTCTTCTGTTTTTGTATCTTCTTCAAAAATATCAGTTGGCTGAGACAGTACATATTTTGTAGGCGCAGTGCCTTTTTCAAAATACTCAAAGCGACTGGTGTAGTCGTTTTTATGACTTAACAAACCTGTTTTTAAATCGATACGAATTGAAACTAGTCCTTCAGGAGGCTCTATTGGCGCCTCTGGTGTGCCCTCAAGCGCCACTTTCATAAAATCAACCCAAGCAGGCTGTGCCGTTTTGGCGCCCGATTCAGCACCAGAGATTTGGCTGCTATCTAGGTTGTTATTATAGGTGGAGCGCCCTAACGAGTTACCTGGGTTGTCAAAACCAACCCATACAGACGTTACTACATTGCGGTTAAAGCCGCTAAACCAAGTATCAACAGAGTCATTGGTTGTGCCTGTTTTACCCGATAGATCGCGTCTATCTAATGCTTGCGCACGCCAACCTGTCCCGCTCCAGCCTGTTTTATGGGTCCAGCTACCGCCACCCCATACTGCGCTGTGCATTGCTTCAGCAATTAAAAAAGCATTTTGCTTTGAAATAACACGTGGTGCACAACGTGGTTGCGTGGCTGTATCATCTGTTATGTCGGTATCTAGGTTATTGTTGGCAAAGCTATCCACTGCTTGAGAGACGGGTAATAGCTCGTCTTCATCGCAAGCAAGAGCCGGGTTTGCTTTAAATAGTACATTGCCATAAGCATCTTGAATTTCAGATATAAAGTAAGGTTCAATTAAGTGACCGCCATTAGCAAATGCGCTCATGCCGCGAGCAAGTTCTAATGGCGTGATTGATGCACTCCCTAATGCTAACGATTCACTGCGGTTAATATCAGCATCTTTAAAACCAAACTTAAGCAAGTGATCGGCGGTGCGTTGTAACCCTACACCGCGAAGTAAGCGCACAGAAATAACGTTTTTAGATTGTGCAAGTGCACGGCGAATACGTATAGGGCCATTATAAACTGCTGGGCTGTTTTTTGGTCGCCACGCTACACCTAAACTTTTATCCCACTGGTTTATTGGCGCGTCGTTTAAAATAGAGGCCAATGTATAGCCATTTTCGAGCGCAGCAGAATAAATAAAGGGTTTAATATTAGAGCCAACTTGGCGTTTAGCTTGTACCGCTCGGTTGTATTGGCTTTGCTCAAAACTGTAACCGCCTACTATAGCTTTAATACGACCATCTTGTGGGTCGAGTGAAACAAGTGCACTGGCAGCTTCTGGTATTTGGCTTAGTAGGTAACTGTCGTCGTCATTTTTACGCAGCCATATTTGCATGCCAGGGGTAAGAATGTCAGTAGCGGCTTTAGGGGCAAAACTTTGGCGGTAGCGAGTAATGTATTTGCGCGCCCATTTTAAATTATCCCAATCAAGTGTGGTGCGCTGGCCATTTTTTAAAATAACGTCAGCGGTTTTCTCTGCCACATTTAACACCACGCCAGCATGCAAATCAGCTATTTCTTTAACAGGTTTTAGCTTTTCTATAATTTGCTGCTCACTTAAGGCAGGCTGTGTTTCTGGATCCCACAACACGTCTACA
Source organism: Pseudoalteromonas sp. UBA2102 (assembly GCF_002331165.1). Classification (NCBI taxonomy): domain Bacteria; kingdom Pseudomonadati; phylum Pseudomonadota; class Gammaproteobacteria; order Alteromonadales; family Pseudoalteromonadaceae; genus Pseudoalteromonas; species Pseudoalteromonas sp. UBA2102. The sequence goes on along the minus strand of NZ_DCYU01000134.1, from coordinate 13,131 downwards.
GGCCCACGAAAGCCATGACGCATATCATAGTTATGTAAATTATTAACTAAAGCTGTTTGCGCAGCCTTTTGAACTTTAGACTCCACAGAGGTAAATATTTTAAAGCCAGAGTTATATGCTTTTTCTACACCGTAGCGCTCAACCATCTCAGCACGAACCATCTCAGAGATATAAGGGGCGTAAAGGTCTATCTCGGCACCGTGAAAATAAGCAGTGATAGGCTGGTTAGCCGCATCGTTGTATTGCTGTTGCGTAATATAGTTTTCAGTAAGTAAGCGACCAAGCACTACATTACGACGTGCTTTAGCTCTAATTGGGTTACGAATTGGGTTAAGCGCCGAAGGGGCTTTAGGTAAACCGGCAATCATTGCCATTTGTGCAAGAGTGAGGTCTTTTAGCTCTTTACCATAGTAAACTTGAGCAGCAGCCCCAATACCAAATGCACGATTACCTAGTTCTATTTTATTAAGATACAGCTCAAGAATTTCGTCTTTTGTTAATACACTTTCAATATGTAGAGCTATAAAAATCTCTTTAACTTTACGAATATACGCTTTTTCTCGTGTTAAAAAGAAGTTACGAGCAAGCTGCATAGTAATGGTACTCGCGCCCTGTTTTTTCTCACCTGTTGAAATTAACACAATAGCAGAGCGGACAATACCAATAGGGTCTATACCAATATGGTCATAAAAACGGTTGTCTTCTGTTGCTAAAAAAGCATCAATTAAAGGCTGGGGAATTTCGTCTATAGTGATGGGGATGCGGCGTTTTTCACCAAATTGATTAATTAAGAGTCCATCTTTTGTAAAGACTTGCATAGGGGTTTGTAATTGCACGTCTTTTAAAACTTGCACACTGGGGATATCAGGTTTAACGTAATAATAAAGGCTGATTAAAGTGATCAGACCAAATAACGTGCAAATGATAAAAAATTGTAATGTTCGTTTTAATAAAATCACTTATATTTCCCTAAATGGACTCCCAATTGCGAGTTTAGACTGCTAGTATATATTGATTAAAAAATGAATAATATTTTTTACTAAAAAAATTATAACTTGTTTATTATTAAAACAAAGGTCAAGTTGCAAACATGCTAAGTCAACTATTTCAAAAGCCATCCACTGCGATGGTCGGAATTGATATCGGATCGCACTCAATCAAAGCAGTGCTTTTAAGTGAAATTGAAACGGGATTTCGACTAGAAGCACTTGCAATTGAACCTATGCCAAAAGGCGCAATGAGCGAGCGCTCTATTCAGGATATTGAAGCAATTGGTAACATAATTACAAAATTAAAAAGAAAACTACCAAAATCTTTAAAATCAGCGGCAGTGGCTGTATCAGGGCAAACCGTTATCACTAAAGTTATTTTTATGGATGTTTCATTAAGCGACGCTGAATTAGAGTCGCAAATTGAAATAGAAGCTGACAGCTTAATACCTTACCCCCTTGATGAAGTGAGTTTAGATTTTGAAAAGCTCTCTACCAACGAAGCCGACCCGAGTAAAATGAATGTGTTGTTATCTGCTGCACGTACAGAAAGTGTTGAAGCCCGTGTGGGCGCACTTGAGGCGGCAAACTTAACCGCTAAAGTGGTTGATGTTGAAAGCTATGCGTTAAGTAGAGCAATGGATGTGTATTATCAGCAATTACCAAGTGACGCCTTTAATAAGTGTGTTGCTGTGGTAGATATTGGCGCTGTTTTAATGTTGGTGAGTGTTGTTCAAGCAGGTGAAACAATTTATACCCGTGACCAAGTGTTTGGTGGCGACCAATACACTAACAGCATTGTGTCTTACTATAACAAAGGCTTTGATGAGGCTGAAATAGGCAAAACAACGGGTGACTTACCCCCTAATTATACTTTTGAAGTGCTGGCACCGTTTCAAACATCATTATTGCAACAAGTGCGCCGTGCGGTACAAATGTTTTTAACAACTACAGGTAAAGATCAAGTAGATTATATTGTGCTAACCGGCGGTACATCGATGATTGACGGTTTAGATAGGTTGTTAATTGAAGAGCTAGGTATTCATGCTGTGGTGGCTGAACCATTTGCAAATATGGAAGTTTCGCCAAAAGTAGACAGAAATGTAATGCAGCGAAATAGAACGCAGTTTGCAATTGCTACTGGTTTGGCATTAAGGAGCTTTTCATCATGCCACATATAAATCTATTGCCGTGGCGAGAGCTACAGCGTGAAGAATCAAAAAAGAAATTTATAACAATTTTAGTTGCGGTTGTTATTGGCTGTTTTGCAAGTATGTACTTACTTAGCTCTTTTTACGCGGGTTTAAAAGATGGCCAAAATTTAAAAAATAATTATTTAAGCTCAGAAATCAGCATGCTTGATAAAAAAATCAGTGAAATTAGAAATCTTGATAAGCGAAAAGAAAATTTACAACAACGTATGCGATTAATTGAAGAGCTACAAAGCAGCCGTAATTTAGGTACTCAAATTATGGACGAAGTAGCTAAAATTGTTCCTCAAGGCGTGTATTTAACTAAGCTTGAGCGCCGCGGCAGTCAAATACATGTGCTAGGGCGCAGTGAATCAAACAATCGTTTATCTACTATGCTGCGTCAGGTGCAAGGCTCATATTTATTAGAAAGACCTACCATGCAAGGCATTGTGGCAGGCGATCAAACATCACGGTTACTCAGTGATTTTAATATGGAGTTTTACGTAAAACCATTTGATGAAATTGGTGAGGTAAGTGATGAACCTTGATTTAAAAGCCTTAAATGAAATAGATTGGAATGAAATTGAGCTCGACAACATTGGCGAGTGGCCCGTTGCGGTAAAAGCAATTTGTTGCTTATTTATAGCCGGTTTAGTGTTGTTTTTTAGTTACAGCCTATTGGTATCTGATGAAATAGACAGCTATCACAGCGCGGTAGCTAAAGAAGTAGAGCTGCGCAGTACCTACAGAACAAAGTATGCCGTAGCCAGTAAGCTTGATATATACCGCCAGCAAATGGTTGAAATGGAAGATAAGTTTTCACAACTACTAAAGCGATTACCTACCTCAAATGAAACCCCAGGCCTGTTAGACGATTTATCTTATGTAGGTACTACTAGCGGTTTAACATTTTTGAAAATTGGCTGGTTACCTGAAGTCGAAAAAGAGTTTTATACTGAGCTGCCAATAAAAATTGAAGTAATAGGCACTTACCATGAATTTGGTGAATTTGTAGGAAAAGTAGCCCAATTACCACGAATTGTAAGTTTACACGACTTTTCGATTGTATCATCTGGCGAAAAGCAACTAACATTCAGTGTGGTAGCAAAAACATATCGTTATGAAGAAGGGGTTAAAAAGTGAGATTAGTCCCTTTATTATCATTATCAGTTTTATTGTTGGCAGGTTGTAACGACGATACGTCGGAGCAAAAAGAATTTATTGACCAAGTTAAGGCCAGCACCACGCCTAAAGTTGAGGAAATACCTGAATTAACGCAGTTTGAACATTTTGAATATAATGCATCGCAGTTACGTAGTCCTTTTGTGGCTCCGCAGCCTGAAATTATTCAAAATAAACTAACGCAAATTAAAAATTGTTTACACCCTGACCCTGATAGAGTGAGAGAGCCACTAGAAAAGTACCCGCTCGATAACCTATCAATGAAAGGTACATTAGGCTCTAACGGGCAAATGTGGGCACTGATCACCGCAGCGGATGAAACGCTGCATAGGGTAACGGTAAATAATTACTTAGGGACGTATGACGGTAAAGTTAAGTCTGTAAGTAGTGATTATGTAGAACTAGTTGAATTAATCCCTGATGGGTCGGGTTGTTGGAAAGAGCGGCTGACTAAATTGGAAATGTTAGAGGCGGCAAATAATGGCGCAAATTAATAATAAAAAAGGTAAAACACACATGCATAAGGATGTACTTTGGCATCATCGTTTTCAAACGGTGTTATTTGTCATATTGGCTCTTTTTGTTGCAAAAACAGCCAGTGCAGCGCCGCTACTTTATGATGTACGTTATAACCCCTTGCTAAAAGGCGAGACAGAGTTACAACTTGTATTTGACGAAGAGCTAACACAACAACCTAAAATTCAAGTACACAACACACCAGCGCGCATAGAAATGCTATTTGATGGTGCAGAACTAGAACAGGGTCTTGAAAATGTGCCGGTCGATCACGCAGGTATTAACAGTGTAAGCAGCGTACTGACAGAGCAAGGCTTAAAAGTTACGGTAAATTTAGAGCGTTTAAAAATATACGAAACACAAGTTAATAATAACTTAGTGTCGTTGCGCGTATCTGATAACCCGCTTACTGAGCAAGCTTCTGATGAAAGCAGCAATAGTTATGATGCCTCAAGCGCTTATATTAATCGGATTCAATCTATTGATTTTCGTCGTGGTGAAAAAGGCGAAGCAAAAGTTTTAGTATTTTTACAAGACACGCAAGCTGCAATAGAAGTACATGAAAGTGGTGGAAAAATAATTGCAGAGTTTCATCACACAGATATTTTAGATGACTTACTGTATGAATTAGATGTGCTAGATTTTGGTACTGTAGTAAGTACCATTGAGACCTTTAAAGAAGATAGCTTAAGCCGTGTAGTTATTGAGCCTAATGCTGCTTTTACCTTTACCTACCAGCAAATAGATAACATTTTAACGTTAACCATTGAAAAAGATGAAACGCAAAATGCCTATTTAGATGGCGGCAAAGAATATCAAGGTCGTCCAATGACCTTAAACTTCCAAGATATTTCGGTTAGAGCTGTACTGCAAATCATAGCGGGTTATAACGAGTTTAACTTAGTAACGAGTGACTCCGTAACCGGCAATATTACGCTTCGTTTAGATGGCGTTCCATGGGATCAAGCTTTAGATGTTGTACTGCGTATTAAAGGCCTTGATAAGCGTATGGATGGCTCTATATTGATGGTTGCGCCAGCTGAAGAGCTCGCAGCACGTGAAGCTAAAGATTTACTAGCAAAACAAAAGGTCGAGGATTTAGAGCCGCTTTACAGTGAGTATATTCGTTTAAACTACGCTAAGGCTGAAGATTTTGCGGATTTACTCAAAACCGATACTAACAGCATCATTTCTGCCCGAGGCAGTGTATCGGTTGACCAGCGTACCAATACATTACTTATTAAAGATACAGCGAAGAGCATTGAGAGTATTCGTCGTATGATTGAAACACTCGATATTCCAGTGCAACAGGTTGTTATTGAATCACGTATGGTAACAGTGCGCGATAACGTCACAGAAGATTTAGGCGTGCGTTGGGGATTTAGTGATCAACAAGATAGTGATGGTATATCTGGCTCGCTTGAAGGAGCTGAGTCTATCTCAAATGGCACTATTCCTGATTTATCAGACCGTCTTAATGTAAACCTACCTATTACTAACCCTGCGGCAAGTATTGGTTTACACATAGCTAAGTTGGCTAATGGCACTTTAATTGATTTAGAGCTTAGTGCTTTAGAAGAAGAAAATAAAGGTGAGATTATTGCGAGCCCGCGCATTACTGCAGCTAATCAGCAAAAAGCACGTATTGAGCAAGGTACTGAAATCCCCTATACCGAATCAGCCTCAAGTGGTGCTACTACTGTAAGCTTTAAAAAAGCGGTATTGAGCCTTGAGGTTACACCGCATATAACGCCTGATAACAAAGTTATTTTAGACTTAGTTATTACACAAGATACTCGTGGCGAAACGGTTCAAACCGGAACAGGTGAAGCGGTTTCGATAGACACTCAACAAATTGAAACACAAGTGCTGGTTGATAACGGCCAAACCGTTGTGCTGGGTGGTATTTTTCAGCAGCAAATAATTAATACCACAAATAAAGTACCTGTACTTGGTGATATTCCATATGTTGGACGCTTATTTAAGAGCACCAGCGAGTTTAATGAGAAACGTGAATTACTTATTTTCGTGACACCGAAAATACAAATAGATTAAAATTTAGTGGTTTTATGTTCGTCAACGAGTGTTTATTGATAATAATTGCTCGTTATATGGCTTTTTATTGTAATAGACTTGAAATACCCGGCCAATTACTGAGATAATCCCCTCCTTAATTTTGGGGCCAGGTCGTTAGGCGGGGTTTTATTTCAAATTTTAGAGTTCGTTTGTACTAAAAGATATGGCTGAGAAACGTAATATATTTCTAGTTGGCCCCATGGGGGCTGGCAAAAGCACGATTGGTCGTCACATCGCTGACCAATTACACCTTGAATTTGTCGATTCTGATCAAGAAATCGAACGCCGTACCGGTGCAGATATTGCCTGGGTGTTTGATCTTGAGGGTGAAGAAGGCTTTAGACTTCGTGAAGAATCTGTTATTGGCGACTTAACCGAAATGCAAGGTATTGTACTTGCAACCGGTGGTGGTTCAGTAATGAGTAAAGAAGTTCGAAACAAGCTTTCGGCTCGTGGTATCGTTGTATACCTAGAGACACCTATAGAAAAGCAAGTTGCACGCACGCAACGCGACAAGCGTCGCCCATTACTGCAAACTGAAGAAGCACCTCGTAATGTACTAGAGCGCTTAGCAGAAGAACGCGAGCCACTATACAAAGAAGTTGCCGATTTTGTTGTACGCACCGATGAGCAAAGCGCTAAAGTTGTTGCTAACCAAATCATCGAGAAATTAGATTTTTAAAAACCAATAATAAAGGAAATAACAAAGCATGCTTGAATTAACTGTTAATTTGGACGAGCGAAGTTATCCTATTTTTATTGGTCAATCTGCACTTCAAGATAATGGCCGCCTTGTTCACCACATTGGTGATTGTCGGCCTATCATTATCACTAACGACACAGTTGCGCCTTTATATTTACAAGGACTGCTTGATTCGTTAGCTGATCTAGACCCTCTTTCTTTTGTCATTCCAGATGGTGAGCAATACAAGTCGCTTGAATGGTTTGAGAAAATATCTGCTTTTTTATTGCAAAATAATTGCGGCCGAGACACATGCTTAATTGCACTAGGTGGCGGCGTTATTGGCGATTTAACAGGTTTTGTTGCTGCATGTTATCAGCGCGGTGTACCGTTTATTCAAATTCCGACCACGGTACTATCACAAGTTGACTCCTCTGTAGGGGGCAAAACAGCGGTAAATCACCCACTGGGTAAAAACATGATTGGGGCGTTTTATCAGCCGCAAGCGGTTTTTATTGATACTAATTCACTTCACACTTTACCGGCGCGCGAATTTGCAGCGGGTATGGCCGAAGTTATTAAGTATGGTTTAATTTACGATACCGAGCTATTTGCTTTTATTGAGCAAAATGTAGAAAAGCTACAGCAACTAGATGAAGCAAGTTTGCAGCATATTATTTATAGATGTTGTGAAATTAAAGCGCTTATCGTGGCGCAAGATGAAAAAGAAAATGGCCTTCGTGCATTACTCAACTTAGGGCATACCTTTGCGCATGCAATTGAAGCGCAAATGGGATACGGTGTATGGCTACATGGCGAGGCTGTTGCTACCGGAATGGTACTTGCTGCTAAATTAGCGCATACACGCGGTGATTTATCGCAAACTGAGGTAGATAGAATTGTAACGCTACTCAAGCTTTATAATTTACCGACTGAGATCCCAAGTGAAATGACTGCTGAGCAGTTTTTAATGCATATGCGTAAAGACAAAAAAAATAAAAAAGGCACTATCCGCTTTATTTTACCTACTCAATTTGGTCAATGCGCATTGGTAGATGACGTATCAGACGACCAAGTTAGAGCGTTAATCGAGCAATAATGCAGGCGCAAATTTTACCAAGCCGTGCGGCGTTGGTGGATAGAATCGCTCTGCAATTTGAATACGGGCAAAACTTAATTGTATTACTAGGCACCTCTGGCCTAGGCAAAAGTTATATGCTCGAAACCTTCATCACCGACAAATACAACAGTTTTAATAAAGCATTTGTACAAGTAAGTGCCAGTGTAAATGATGTATCACTGATGAGTGATATATTAGAGCAAAGCTTTAACTCTCCGCTGATTGATCACGATTTATCGTTAAGTGAAAACTTTTACCAATTGTTGCAGCAGCAGCCGTGTGAGGCTTGTTTGTGGGTGCTTGATAATGCAAGGCACCTATCTGAAGAGCTATTACAGGAATTAGAGTTACTTGCCAAAAACAGCCCTGTAACGCTTTATATCATGCTAGCTTCGCAATCAAAGCTAGCTATTAATAATGCCGTTGAAATTTACTTAGAGCCTTTATCTGCACATGAATCTAAACAGCTAATGAGCTGGTATTTTCCTAATTTACCGTACGATGAAGACCCCGTATTTAGCGCATTTTTAAATGAAGCGAATGGCAACCCCAGCTTATTATTAGCATGGCAACCAACGGAGCATGTGGCTGATATTGTAAAAAAAGATAAAGTGTCGTGGCGAGTACACTTAATCTCGTTGTTAATTATAATTATGCTACTTATCATTGGGTTGCTGTATAAAAATGACATGACCCAGTGGTGGCAAACGTACTATCAAAATCAACAAAGCCAGGACATAGATACCGCTATTCCTGCTTCTAAAATTGTCGCTATCCCAAGCGCAGATAAAGAAGTCAGTAATGATAATTCTGATATATCAAAAGCGGATTTGCCTTTAGAGCCGGTCAGCGATAAATCACAAGGTAATGTAGCGCCCCATAAAAACGATGTGCCGGCGATAATGCAAAGTTTAACGCGTCAGGCTCAACAAAGCGCTCAAAGTGAGCAAAGCGAGGCGTTACCACAAAGCTTAAACACTCCTGAGACTATTGAGCCAATTGAAAGTGACGATAAAGAAAGCCCGCAGCCTAAAATCTCAAATAACGTATCCGATAACGCTTGGTATTTAGCTCAGCCAGATAATAATACAACTGTGCAGCTGCTAGCCGTTACACAGGAAAAAATCACCCGTGAGTTTATTATTGAACATAATTTAAGCCAGCGCGCTAAGGTATATCAAACTAAGCGAAATAATAAAGTGTGGTGGGTGGTTACTATTGGCAGTTATGCATCACTCGCTGATGCTAAAAGTGCGTTGTCTGCCTTGTCGAGTGCGCTTAGAAAGAACAAGCCTTTTTATAAAAAAATCAGCAAAATAAAACAAGAAATTGCACGACTTGATCAGTAAACTGACTCACTTTAGTGTAAAATCGCGCTACAGCAGATTGAAGTTAAGAACCAATGCAACAAAAGAGTAGAGCCTTCCTTAAATGGGCTGGCGGTAAATACAGCCTAGTTGAAGATATTAATGCACGTTTATCTCAAGCCAGCAAACACGCTGAAACCTTGGTAGAACCTTTTGTAGGTGCAGGCTCGGTATTTTTAAATAGTAATTTTAAACACTATTTACTCAACGACATCAATGCTGATTTAATTAACTTATACAAAGAGCTCAAGCGCTCGCCTGATGAGTTTATAAGTGACTCTAAAAAACTATTTGTTGATTTAAATAACCACCCAGACGCTTACTACGAATACCGTGTACAGTTTAATAAAAGCAGTGATGTGTATGAGCGCGCAATGCTCTTTTTATACATGAATCGCCATGGTTACAATGGGCTGTGTAGGTATAACCTCAAAGGCATTTTTAACGTGCCATTTGGTAAATATAAAAAGCCTTATTTTCCTGAAAAAGAAATGTACTTTTTTGCCGAAAAAGCACAAAAAGCCACATTTACCTGCCTAAGCTATGATGATGTGTTTAAGCTTGTGCCAAACAATGCGGTTATTTATTGCGATCCTCCTTATGTGCCGCTAAGTAAAACAGCGTCGTTTACCTCTTATGCTAAAGGCGGGTTTAATTTAGACGATCAAGCAAACTTGGCAAACTTAGCCGAGCAAGCCGCGTTTGAAAACAATACCCCAGTGCTTATATCTAACCACGATACCGTATGGACGCGAAAAATTTATAGCCAAGCTACACTTGGTAAAATTCAGGTAAAACGTACTATCAGCCCTAAAGGTGGATCACGCAACAAGGTCGACGAGTTAATGGCTATGTATTTAGCACCCAAGCAACCACTGCGTAAATTGTCACTACAAAAATAACAAAAAACAGCACAGCTAAAGCAATAATAAAAAGAGGGGAGTGTTGCTGGAAGTCGGCTTGGCGTTTGTGCTCTGATTGCACACCAAAAAATGCTGCTAGCACACTTTGCAACGCGCTAATAAAGTGCAGCATTATTTAAAATAGAGGTTTTATTGAAGGCGTATTCTTAGCGTCTTCTGAGCTAGTTAATAGCTCTAATAAATCTAAATAATGAAACTGCGCACTGCGGCTATCGCCTGTTAGCCACGAAAACCACGATGAGTCTTCTTCTACTTTCGCACACGTTAAGGTGTTTGAAGTGTTTTTACTACTTGCCTGATGCTGACAATTGCTAACTAAGCTTAAATCTTGCTCAGAACTTGGCGCAAAACTAAATGCTCCAATAAATAACAATGCCGACGCAATTAAGATCCCTGTTTTAAATGCACGCATAATATTAGCCTAAAATTAAGTTACTCCTTTAATAATAACAAAAGCTGTATAAATAACAAACTAATATTTATCTGTAATAGCTAAGGCCTGTTGAAACTTGCGAGTTAAAGTGTGCTCTCAAGCTAAGAGTTTTTAAATCGCGACCCGAGGGTTGTAATCGAGTGGGCACAATAACTGCTCTTGCGTAAACTAATAACTTGTATCATGTAAGCATGGCTTGTGTATCCTACTCACGGCCTGACCAAAAATTAAACATGCTGCCTAAAACTCAACCACTAAAGCTCAACACGCCCTAAAGCTTTTTATAAATAAATACTTATGTATTTAAATCGATATTTTTAGTTATGCCTAATTTACAGTGTATTACTTGGGAAACCTTAGCATTTACGGTACATTAAGGCATACTTTACTGATTGACGGATTACTATGTTAAACCCTGAACAAAAATACTTAATTGCGCCTTCTATTTTGTCAGCCGATTTTGCAAAATTAGGCGAAGATGTGGATAAAGTACTCGCTGCAGGCGCTGATGTAGTACATTTTGATGTCATGGATAATCACTACGTGCCTAATCTCACTATTGGGCCTATGGTGTGTAAAGCGCTTAGAGATTACGGTGTAACAGCACCTATAGATGTGCACCTAATGGTAAAACCAGTCGATAGTATAATCCCTTTGTTTGCAGAGGCCGGCGCATCAATAATTACTTTTCACCCTGAGGCCAGCGAGCATATAGACCGCACCATACAGCTCATTAAAGACCATGGTTGTAAAGCAGGCTTAGTATTTAACCCTGCCACTAGCCTTAGCTACCTCGATCACGTTATTGATAAGCTAGATACTATTTTATTAATGTCGGTAAACCCAGGCTTTGGCGGCCAAAGCTTTATTCCCCACACCCTTGAAAAACTAGCTCAAGCTAAGCAGCGTATAGTTGCGTCGGGTCGTGATATTCGCCTAGAAGTAGATGGTGGTATTAAGGTTGATAACATAGCGGCAGCAGCGCAAGCAGGTGCCGATATGTTTGTAGCAGGGTCTGCTATTTTTAATGAGCCTGATTACAAGGTTGTTATTGATCAAATGCGTGAGCAGTTAGGAAACGTAAAGTAATGAAATATGATGTAGCTTTGTTCGACCTTGACGGCACACTTGTTGATAGCGTTTACGATTTATACCTAGCAGTAAACTTAACACTGAGTGATTTAGCGTTTCCTATTGTTAGCCAAAGCTTGGTTGAAAGCTGGATAGGCAACGGTATTGAAACCCTAGTCAAGCGTGCACTCAGCGGCGATATGCAAATTAGCGAACATTTAGATGAAGCGCTTAGTGCAAAAGCCATTGCCTTATTTTACCAACATTATGAGCAGCTAGTGGGCAAGTATAGTGTGTTGTATCAGCATGTAGAAACAGGGCTCAGTGCTTTGCGGGGCATGCCAAAAGCACTTGTTACTAATAAGGCGCGTCTATTTACCGAGCTACTACTTGATAAGCTTTCCCTTACCAGTCACTTTGAAGTGATAGTGTGTGGAGACGATATGGCTAAAAAGCCTTCACCAGCGCCTTTATTGTATGCATGTAACAAGCTGAATGTTGAGCCGAGTAAGGCTATTATGATTGGCGATTCAAAAAGCGATATATTGGCAGCACATGCCGCTAAAATTGATGTGATTGCGGTGGATTATGGTTATAACCAAGGCGAAAATCTTGAGGATTATAATCCACAGTACCTATGCGATAACTTCTTAGATATAATACCAACACTAACACAGCGTTAAAATTTTTAATTAACTAAACAGTAAAGGAAAATCATGAGTAAACCAGTAGTTTTAAGTGGCATTCAGCCAACCGGTGGTATGACAATAGGCAACTATGTTGGCGCTATTAACCAGTGGCTAAAGCTACAGGAAGACCACGAAAGTTTCTTTATGCTTGTTGATTTACACGCGATTACTGTTCGCCAAGAGCCTGAACTTCTTCGCTCTCGCGTATTAGATGGTATAGCGTTATATGCGGCATGTGGCATAGACCCTGAAAAATCGGCCTTATTTGTACAGTCGCAAGTGCCAGAACACGCGCAGTTAGCATGGGTGCTAAATTGTTACGCACAAATGGGCGAGCTTAACCGCATGACTCAGTTTAAAGACAAGTCATCTAAGCATGCTAACAATGTAAACGTCGGTTTATTTTCGTACCCAGTATTGCAAGCAGCGGATATTTTATTATACCAAGCAGACCAAGTACCGGTAGGGGATGATCAAAAGCAGCACTTAGAGTTAACGCGTGATATAGCGACACGCTTTAATAATTTATACGGTGACGTATTTAAGTTACCTGAGCCATATATTCCAGAATTTGGCGCACGCGTAATGAGCCTTCAAGATCCGCTCAAAAAAATGTCTAAGTCTGATGAAAACCCTAATGGCTATATCATGCTATTAGATGAGCCTAAAAAGATTGAGAAAAAGCTTAAAAAAGCAGTAACCGATTCAGACGAGCAAGCGCGTATTTACTTTGACCGCACTGAAAAGCCAGGCGTTTCTAATTTACTTACTTTATTAAGCGTAGCCACTAAGCGCTCAATTGAAGACTTAGTGCCAGAGTATGAAGATAAAATGTATGGTCACCTGAAAAAAGACACAGCCGATGCAGTTGTTAGCATGATTGAGCCAAT
>NZ_DCYU01000145.1:0-33266 GCF_002331165.1 Pseudoalteromonas sp. UBA2102 | reverse complement strand
CAGGAGACTCTATAATGAAAACCCCTTTTTCACTTAATAAAATAGCACGTGCCTCATTAATTGCATCACTAGGCATTTTAGCGGCTTGTTCAAATGACGCGACAACCACTCCTGAAGCTAATAATGCGTTGTCTAAAACAGAGAAAATTTGGCCAAAACTTAATATTGCCGTAAAACAAGACCCAGAAATTGAAGCCAAAATAGCAGATTATTTAAAAACGATGACACTTGAGCAAAAAGTAGCTCAAATGATTCAACCAGAAATTCGTGATATTACCGTTGAAGATATGCGCAAATATGGCTTTGGCTCATACCTAAATGGGGGCGGTGCCTTTCCTAATGGTGATAAACACGCAACACCAATGGACTGGGTAAAACTGGCTGAAGATTTTTATCAGGCGTCGGTAGATGACTCTATTGATGGCAGTAAAATACCCACAATGTGGGGCACCGATGCTGTGCATGGTCACAATAATGTAATTGGCGCGACCTTATTTCCGCATAATATCGGTTTAGGTGCGGCAAACAACCCTGCATTGATTGAGCAAATAGCAGCTATCACTGCGGTTGAAGTAATGGCAACGGGTATTGATTGGGTATTTGCACCTACAGTGGCTGTTGTGCGCGATGACCGCTGGGGCAGAACCTATGAAGGTTATTCAGAAGACCCCCGCATTGTACGCGATTATTCAGCTGCAATTGTAAATGGTTTACAGGGCAAGGCCGATGGCGACTTTTTAAGTGATAAACGTGTTATTAGTACCGTTAAGCACTTTTTAGGTGATGGCGGCACAGTTGATGGCGATGATCAAGGTAATAATATCGACAGTGAGCAAGATTTGTTTGATATACATGCCCAAGGTTATGTAGGCGGCTTATCGGCGGGAAGTCAGTCGGTTATGGCATCGTTTAATAGCTGGCATGGGGTTAAAAACCACGGCAATAAATACTTGTTAACCGATGTGCTTAAAACCCGCATGGGCTTTGATGGTTTTGTGGTAGGGGATTGGAACGGCCACGGCCAAATTGAAGGCTGTACAAACGAAAGCTGTGCACAGGCTGTTAACGCGGGACTTGATATTTTTATGGTGCCAACGGGCGCTTGGAAGCCGCTGTACGAAAACACCATAGCGCAAGTCAAAGCTGGCGAAATCAGCATGTCGCGCATTGATGATGCAGTAAGTAGAATTTTACGCGTTAAATTGCGTGCCGGTTTATTTGATAAACCAAGCCCGGCTAAGCGTCAGTTTTCGGGTAAAACTGAGCTAATTGGTGCGCAGCAGCACCGCGAAGTTGCGCGTCAGGCAGTTCGTGAATCACTTGTCTTACTTAAAAACAAAAACAATATTTTGCCTCTTGATGCAAACCAAACTGTACTAATTGCCGGCGATGGAGCCGATAACATAGGTAAGCAGTCGGGTGGTTGGAGTATTACTTGGCAAGGGACGAATAACAAAAATGCTGATTTTCCTGGTGCCACGTCTATTTACGCAGGCCTTGAAAAACAAATTACTGAGGCGGGTGGACGTGCCATTTTAAGTGTGGATGGCTCATATGAGCAGCGCCCAGATGTAGCCGTTGTGGTATTTGGTGAAGAGCCTTATGCAGAAGGCCATGGCGATAGAGATAACCTTGAATTTGAGCGCGGTAATAAAAAATCGCTCGCGTTATTAAAGTCGTTAAAAGAGCAGGGTATTGCGGTTGTATCGGTATTTATTTCGGGTCGCCCTATGTGGGTTAACAGTGAATTAAATGCCTCAGATGCATTTGTTGCAGCATGGCTGCCAGGTACAGAGGGCGGCGGTATTGCCGATGTTATTTTAAAAGGCAAAGATGGCAGCATTCAACATGACTTTAGCGGCAAGCTTTCGTTTTCATGGCCTAAAACAGCAGTACAAGCAACGGTTAATAAAGGCGATGACGATTACAGCCCATTATTACCGTACGGCTTTGGTTTAACTTATGGCGATAAAAATGTATTGGCTGATAACTTAGACGAAGACTCTAAATTAGATAACTCAGCACTCACTAGTATGGATATTTTAGTTGGCGCACCGGTTGCTCCGTGGCGTTTATTACTTAAATCTGGCGATGAGCTATTAGATGTATCAAGCAGTACTCATCAACTAGGTGCACTTAAATACCGTACTGAGGATAAAACAGTTCAAGAAGACGCGCGCCAATTTAATTTTAGTGGCGAGCAAAAGGCAAGTGCTGAAATAGTCACAAGCTTTGCAGAAGATACCATTACGTATTTAGAGGCTAATGGCGTTATTAGTTTTGATATTAAACTTAATGAACCACTAACCGATGATGTAAACCTTGCTATGACTTGTTCAGGTGAGTGTGGTGGTGCGATTGCCTTGAGTAAAATGGTTGATCAATCAATCAAAAATAAATGGCAGTCGGTGTCGGTAGACTTACGTTGTTTTGCTAACCAAGGCGTAGACTTTGCAAGCCTTACAAGCCCGTTTAGTTTACATGCAAGCAGTAAAACCTCAGTGTCGGTAGCAAACATTCAGTTTGTGCCTAATAAGGCAGACTCTGCTGGGCTTAAATGTCAGTAATCATTTTGTTTTAGTGTGTATGTCAAAGCCCTTCAATTGAAGGGCTTTTTTTATGTGCAAACCGGTTTGTTATTTATAAAAGGATTTTGTGCAGATTCATATATAACTTTGTCGCGTCCTGTGGTTTTAGCAATATACAAGCGCTTATCTGCCGCACTAAGTAGCGATTTAAAAGAGCTTGTTTGAGTATCGCTGCATGCCACTCCAGCGCTTATTCTTAAATAAATGGTGTTGCCGTAATAGCTAAAGGGCTTGTTTTTAATGTTTTTTCTGAGGGTGTTTGCAGCGCACTGTGCCTCATTTAAAGTGCAGTGGCTTAGTAAAATTGCAAACTCTTCGCCGCCAACACGTGCGGTAACTGCGCTGTTAGAAAAAAGCGCTGCAATATGCTGCGAAACCCATTTAATTGCCTCATCACCTGCATCGTGTCCGTATTCATCGTTAACGCGCTTAAAAAAGTCTATATCGACCATAATAATGCTAAGGGGATGCTCGGCATTATTTTTATTAAATAACGTATTGGCCACTGCATTTAAACCGCGTTTATTTAATAACTGGGTTAATGGGTCGCGATTAGCAAGGGAGTTGAGCGTATACTCTGTATTGGCAAACACTAAAAAAGGCAGCAATAGGGCGGCGCTAGTGGCAAGTATTAAGTGTACAGCCAAGGTAAATTGCAAAACAGAGGCAAAATTAAAGTTGAGCGCAGTAAAAAACGGCAACAGTAATAAAACTCCCTGTATTAGCATAACGAGTGCGTGCAGTAATAGGCAAAGCAGTAGCATACGTTGTTGTAATTTTGCTATAAAGCGGGTGCTTAAAACAATATACGAGGCATACAAAAATAACCCTGCCACAGTTAAACTAACCAATACTTGCTCTGCTGCGGTGTTGTAAACTACGAGTAAAAAAACCGCAGCCACTATGAGCAAATAGCTAACTTGCCTGCATATGCTTTTATTTAAAGGACTGAGTGCTTTTAATCCCATAATTAAAAAAAGTGGGCAAGCAATAATAAATAGACTGGCAAAGTAATGGGTAATAAACGGCCATGCAATGATCACGCGTAAGCTTGCGCATAGTATGGCGAATGTAAAGGTGGTACAAGCTAGGCCAAAATATAAAAAACTAGATTGTTTTTTATATTGATAAATAGAGATAAAATACAGCCCAATTATAAGGTTTAAAATAAAAGAAAGGCTAATAACGGTTGGTAAGTGCAGCATAGAAAGGTTCTTTTATTATAAAACGACTATTTTAATGGAGACTAGATACTAAAGCTTATATTAATTACAGTAACCTAGCTTAAAGTAGTATTTTTATAACCTTTAGTAGGTGTATCTATGCTGAATACACCTACTTTATTAAACTTCTTAGAGCCGAATCTATATCCGTAAAATGAAAACGGTAATTATGCGCTAACGCTTTTTTGGGTATCACGTACTGCCCAGTAGTGAGCAAATCAGACATTTCACCCATTAACACTTTTAACACAGGGCTTGGCATGGTTAGGGCCGCAGGGCGAGACAATGCTTTACCTAAACTTTTGCTGAATACTTTATTGCTAACAGGGGTGGGTGCAGTGGCGTTAATTGGCCCGCAAAGCGACGTGTGTTTTATAATAAATAAAATCAGTTGGATCATGTCATCAATATGAATCCACGACATACCTTGTTTCCCATCACCAATGGGGCCACCTGCAAAAAATTTAAACGCAGGAAGCATTTTACTTAAAGCGCCGCCGTTTTTGCTAAGTACAATTCCCGTGCGTAATAAACACACCCGTGTTTTATCACTTTGCGCTTTTAGTGCCGCATGCTCCCACTCTTTACATAGCTGATGGCTAAATTCATCATTTACATCGTCGGTGTCTTCATCTACCGGGGTATCGCCTTGGCGGCCATAATAGCCAATGGCACTACCAGATATAAATGTAGCAGGGGGCGTGCTGCAATTTAAAATAGCATCGCTGATTTGCGTGGTAAGGTTTATTCTGCTGTTTTTAATTGTTTGTTTTTGTGCCTGCGTCCAGCGTTTGTTGACGATAGGTTCGCCGGCTAAATTAATCACAGTATCTACATGGTTAAAATTAACCTCATCAACCGTGCTTACTACATCAATATTATGACCAAGCAATACATGGGCTTTGGTTTTATTTCGGCTCAGTACGGTTACTTTATGATGATGCAGCAAAAAAGGCGTTAAGTGTTTACCTATTAGGCCTGTAGCGCCTGTAAAAAAAATATGCATAAAAATCTTACCAATTTTAAGTGTACGATTTGTTTAAAATGTATACTATTTAAATTATCTTAATGCAAATTATTACGTTAACTAAAAAACAACGATCACTTTGTAAATATTTCATTTAATTAGTTTTTGCCTTACACTAAAGCGAATTTCATAAGAAAAGGATTGGCGCGTTGGCAAGTTTAACTGGCGTAAATAAAAGCTTAATAATATTTGCAGCCCTGGTGGTTGTATTAGCCGGTATTAAGGCCGCAAGTGTTATTATTATTCCCTTTATTTTGGCGGCGTTTATTGCCATTGTATGCAACCCGCTGATCACATTTTTTGGCCGCTATCGGATCCCTAAAGGGGTTTCTGTTGTTATTGTGGTGCTTATCATTGTGGGCTTAGGTGTAAGCTTAGGCGGCCTTGTAGGACAATCAGTTAACGACTTTTCTCAGCAACTTCCTGAATATAAAGCCCAGTTACAAGAAGAGTTTGTTTGGCTGGTCGATCTTGCATCGCAATACAATATCTTAATCGATAGAGATCAAATTCTCTCTATGTTTGACCCAGGTAAAATGGTCGATGTAGCCACGAATATGCTTACCGGCTTAGGTGGCGTAATGGCAAACATGTTTTTAATAATTTTAACTGTGGTGTTTATGCTTTTTGAAGGGCCTGCATTAAGCAAAAAAATTCATATGGCACTTGCCGACCCAGATAGAAAAATGGAGCAAATTGACCGCTTTTTGGTTTCTATTAATTCGTATTTAGCAATTAAAACATTGGTGAGTTTAGCCACCGGTATTATTGCAGCATTTTATTTATGGATTTTAGATGTTGACTACTTTGTGCTGTGGGGCGTGTTGGCCTTTATGTTTAATTATATTCCTAATATAGGTTCTATTATTGCCGCAGTACCTGCCGTATTGTTAGCACTCATTACACAAGGACCATTAACAGCCGGGCTTGTCGGTGCAGGGTATTTAATTATTAATACGGTAATGGGTAACATTGTAGAGCCTAAATTTATGGGTAAAGGGCTTGGGCTTTCTACCTTGGTGGTGTTTTTGTCGTTAATATTTTGGGGTTGGTTATTAGGCACTGTAGGCATGTTGCTATCGGTACCGCTTACCATGATTGTTAAAATAGCCCTAGAGGCAAGTGATGAAGGGCGCTGGGTTGCCACGCTACTTGGTACTGGAGAGTCGATAGACGATAAATAATATCAATTGGTTTTCATAGCTTAAAATTGCGTATTTGATTAAATATTTGATACAAAAAAAGCGATTAATACACAGTATTAATCGCTTTTTTTATGGGTGTTAATCCCCGTTTAAAGTGGCTTTTTAAGCACTTGAGTAAACTGTTCAATAAGTGCAAGTTCACATAATTTGTAATCAATAGCAGCTTGGCTGGCATTTGGCAGTTTTAATATATAGCGCCATTGGCAGCTTGCTTCAATATACTTTTGGTGGTTGTCGACGCTGCGCTTAAACAACATCAGTATTTGCGTATTTCCGCTTTGCTCTTCTAATTTAGTGAGTTCATATTTACGTTTTTGAACCCAAGTACCCTGATTGTATTTAGCCTGATTTATTTGGGTGTCTAAACACTGCGTATAGCGTTTAGTTTGGCTTGGCGTTGCGTTTTGCTCAAGCGTACACTGTGCTTGCGCACTGGCACTGGCACTGGCATTAGCACTTAGGGCTAATAGGCTCGCAAGTGTGATTAAAAGGCTATTTTTTATCATTGTAATTAAACTCTAAAATAAATTGTGCGCCGCCCAAGGTGTCCGACTTATTAATCGTTAAGTGACCGTTATAAGATTTAACCAAGTCAGAGACTATTGCCATGCCAACACCGTGGCCGCTTTCATAAGTATCAAGGCGGGTACCACGGGTTAATAAAGACTCGCGTTTATCCTCGGGTACACCGGGTCCATCGTCACTAATGCCTATGCACAGTGTTTTACTTTGAATAACTTGTATTTCTACTTGCGAGCGACACGCTTTACAGGCGTTATCAATTAAATTACCCAGTAATTCCATTAAATCTGTTTGGTCACCTAAAAAGTAATCTTTATCGGTCACGGTACAATTAAATATAATGTCTTTATCGCGGTATACCTTGGCCATTGCACTTAAAATAGAATCAACCACAGGTTTAACTGGAGTTTGTTTTTTCCATGTATCTGAGGCGCCAGTAGCTGCACGTTTTAACTGATGCTCGATCATCACATTTATTCTATCAAGTTGCTCTTGGGCATCGGCATCATTAGCAAGCGGGCTTGATTTTAATACCGCAAGGGGCGTTTTTAATGCATGTGCTAGGTCACTTAAAGAGGCTCTGTAGCGCTCTTTTTGACGTTGCTGCGACTCTAGTAATAAGTTTAGGTCTGATTTAATTGTTTGCAGCTCAACAGGGTATAAGCCTTTAATTTCTTGAATATCGCCCGACTCAATGGCTTTTATTTCTTTATCAAGGCGTTGTAACGGCCGGCCGCTCCAAATAAATCCAATTGCCATTAAACCGGCAATCGCAATACCCATTATAAACATCCAATCGACTAAGGTTTGTTTAAAGCCATCCATTAACCTTAGCAATGCATCGTTTCGTTTGAGTAATATAAAACGTGCCTGCTCAGATTGGTCAATATTATTTAAAATGACCGTTAGGCTTAATTGCCAGTAAACCGCATTGTTGTAAACCACACGTCTAAAGTCGGCCGCACCTGCTTTAGGCTCTATGTACTCGGGTTTAAAGTTTACGTTTACAGCCGACTCTGAGTGCCACACAGGTACATCATCGCGGTAAATCATGGCGTAGGTATCTGAATTTAAGTTATTTAACTCAGGCGTTAAAATTGTGCTGGGCATAATAATGCCGCGCTCAGTAAAGTCGACTTCAGAAATAAGGGAGTATAAGTGGGCTTCTAGATTTTTTTCGGTGGTTTCGACTAATGAGGCGTAATACGCTTTACCAATCGAGTAAAACAAAATAGGCAGTGCCACCAATAAAACAAAGACAAGGATAAATCCTTGCCTTATTTTAAGCGATATTTGCGATGCTACCACTGACTTTTAAGCCTGTAACCACGCCCACGTAGTGTTTCTACTGGGTTTAATGTGCCTTCAGGGTCTAATTTTTTACGCAGACGAAGTACAAATACTTCGATAACGTTAGAATCAAGATCGAAATCTTGGTCGTAAATGTGCTCAGTAAGTTCTGATTTAGAAATTACTTTTTGCGGGTTAACCATTAAATACTCAAGTACTTTGTACTCATAAGCCGTAAGGCTAAGTTCTTTGTCGTTAACCCAAACTTGTTGTGAGCGAGTATGAATTTTAATTGGACCCGCTGTCATTTCAGGGTTTGCTTTACCCGCACTGCGGCGAATAAGTGCGTTACAACGCGCAATTAATTCTTCAACATGAAACGGCTTGGTTAAGTAGTCGTCGGCACCAGCATCTAGGCCTTCAACTTTGTCTTGCCAGCGGTCGCGCGCCGTTAAGATTAAAATAGGGATCGTCACGCCTTGTGCACGTGCTTTATTGATTAGCTCTATACCGTCAATTTTTGGTAAGCCTAAATCAACCACCGCCATATCTAGCGGGTATTCTGTAATATGGAATAGGCCAGCTTCGCCATCGTGACATAAATCAACACTGTAACGTTCTTTCTCTAAAGCATTACGTAGGTTGTCTGCTAAGTGTAAATCATCTTCTATAACTAAAATTCGCATTTGCTAATCCTTTTTCACTTCGCCGGTTTTTTTATTTATATGTAAATCAACGACGTGGCCGTCAGATTTGAGTATACGCACAGTATAAAATTTTGCTTGTTCTGTAATTTTTAAGGTTTTACCGTCAGTTTCTTCTTTTGCAAGTATTACGGCTTTCTTTTTGCTGATCTCAGTTTTTTTAACTGCTTTGGTAACAGTCGTACTTGCGTGTACGGCGCCACTGACGCTAATACAGGCAATTAAACCAAGGGTTAATAATACACGCATGACGGGAACTCCTAGATCAAACCCAGCTATTCTAATTAACTAAGCTACTAAAACTCAAGTAAAAACGTCCAATATGCGCTTTTACGTTCGCCAGCTTAATTAATTAGCAGTGAACCAACCCTGAATTAAATAACGTTTTAAATTCAGGGTGTTCGTTACGCTGGTAATACTTTTTTATATGGTTTTACAACGGTGTTTGCGTAAACGCCGGCTGCAACGTATGGATCAGAGGCTGCCCATTCACGTGCTTTTTCAAGTGAATCAAATTCTGCAATGACTAATGAACCTGTAAATCCAGCATCTTGCGGGTCTTCACTGTCGATTGCAGGCAGTGGGCCGGCAACAAATAAACGGTTTTGAGAGTCGAGTTCGCTTAAACGTGCTAAGTGGGCGGGGCGGGCTTCTTTTCTAAGCGGTAAGCTGTTTTCAACGTCGGTTGAATAAATCATGTACAACATAGTAATTCTCAAAAAAATGTTAAGTTTAATAACGCAAATACTAGCACAACGTTGATAGTTGGTGAACAAATTACCGTTAAAGCTAGGTTTACAGTTATTAATTATTTTTAGTGTGTAATTGCTTGAAAAGCGCGGCACAACACTGGTAGAGTCGCTTGAATAACTTAAAAATAACAAGGTTAATACATGAGCAATAATAGAGAGCATTTTAGCTCCCGTCTTGGCTTTATACTGGCTGCAGCAGGTTCGGCAGTGGGTATTGGCAACTTAGTAGGTTTTCCTGTGTCGGCAACTAAAAATGGTGGTGGTGCATTTTTACTTGTATACGCTTTGTTTGTTGCTTTTATTTGTTTACCAGTAATGATGGCTGAAATGGCCATGGGTCGTAACGCGCAAAAAGATCCACTTGGTTCGTACAAAGCGCTGGCAAATAACGACAAAAAATGGAAGTTTGCAGGCTTTTTGGCTGTATTAACGCCGTTTATGATTGCCGTATTTTACATGGTTATTACCGTGTGGATTTTTGGCTACTTAAGCCAAACCGCCATGGGTAATTTAGATGCATTGGCAGATCCGAGCCATTTTGGCAGCTTTATAAATAGCTACACTGTTTTTGGCTACATGGCTGTGGTGGTTATTATTGTTAACCTTATTTTATTGGGTGGGGTTAAACAAGGCATAGAAAAAGCCGCTAAGTTTTTAATGCCGGCTTTATTTGTTATGTTGCTTGCCCTTGTAGCGTATGTATTAACGCTTGATAACGCCATGGCTGGTGTTAAATATTATGTTATTCCTGATTTTTCTAAAATGAGTGCCAGCGTGCTTAATGGTGCACTAAGCCAAGCGTTTTTCTCACTATCGCTAGGTATGGGCATTTTAATGACCTACGCCTCTTACATATCTAAAAAAGATGACATTGTTGGCAGTGCAAAAATGGTGGCTATTACCGACTCATTAGTGGCATTTGTTGCTGGTTTAATGGTGTTACCGGCAATATTTAGTTTTGATCCTAATACCGACCCAGCCGCACTTTCTGATTCGTCTGTATCGATGATATTTGTATACTTACCTAAAATTTTATTAGCACTACAAAATGACATTGGTTACTTTGGCGCGTCTGCAGTGGCGTTTTCGTTCTTTTTATTAGTGTTTTTTGCAGCGATTACTTCGCTTGTATCAATTGTAGAAGTACCTACAGCGACCCTTAGCGACCGCAAAGGGATCAGCCGTAAAAAAGCCTTAGGTATTTTAACGCTAGCCACCGGTGTGTTAACTATATTATGTACTATGTCGTTTGGTATGGTTGATAGCCTAACGTCGTTTACTAGTTACGGCAGCGGTAATAAAAGCTTTTTTGATATTGTTTATGATGTATTTTACGACACTATATTGCCACTGAATGGTTTGATGGTGTGTTTATTTGTTATGTACCGCTGGAAAAAAGCGCGCCTAACAGATGAGCTAAGCCAAGGCTCACCAAATTACGCCGGTAGCTTTATGGAGAAATACGTTAACTTTTCGCTTTCTACGTTTATTCCGGTTATTTTATTAGCCATATTTATTAACACAGTAGCGACTAAGTTTTTTGCCTTTAAGTTATTTGGATTTTAGGCTAAAAAAAGTTTTCAAAAGCCGCGTATTAACGCGGCTTTTTTGTGTTTAAAATAGCGGCTTAGCTTGTTAGCTTATAGCTCCTGAGTCTAATGAACTGCCAATCCCCAGTGTAAACATCCATAATCCCCATAAGCTATGCTCAATTACACACACTATGGTTGAGCGGCTTTGCGCGTAAGTAAACGAAAATAATAACCCGCCTAAAAATGCTAAGCCTACAGCCACCCAATTGGCATACACAATATGGGCAAGGGCAAACACCGTTGCGCTTACCACTATACGCACTCTTTTTTTGGGCATAATGCGTTTATAGCGATGAAAAAAGTAGGTCCTGAAAATTAGCTCTTGTGGTAATACCGACAGCAGCGGGTATAGAAGCAGTAAAAGTAACCAGTTATAAAATGAGTGCAGCGGCATACTAAACCAATTTTCTTGGTGAATAATGCCGTAAAACACGCCTGAAAAAAGCGCTCCTAAAAAAAAGAAACTAAATAAACGTCGCTTTACCGCAGAAAACTGCCCCAGGCTTGTGAGTCTAAATCGCTTAAAGTGAGGGTCGTTCAGTAATAACATGCAGCACACACTCATTAAAACAATCAGTGCGGGTATTAGCCAGTTAGCTAGGTAACTACGAAGGGTAAAGCCTATTAAAGGCAATAAAACAAATATTAGGGTAAATTCAAACCAGCGGTATTGATTGGCGTTCAAGGTCGTCTCTGATTGATTTTTTTTACACGCTATCAAGCAAAGACGACATTTTTATGACGAAGGTGTTTTACTTTGCGGGTTCTTCTTCATCAGGGAAGTACTTATACAAAGCAAATATAGTGATCAAAATACTCACAAAAGTAATGGCCATTAAACCAAACACTTTAAAGTTAACCCAAAAATCGAGTGAGAAATTATACGCAATGTAAATATTCAGCACTGCAATACCTGCGGTAATGGCAACCCACATTAAGTTAAGCTTATTCCACACCGGCTCAGGTACTTCAATCGCCTGTTTAGAGTCGTTGGCGTTTTCGAGGATTGAGCTAAGGGCTTTTTTAACAAGATTTTTATTCAGCACGTAGCGGCTAATTAATAAGGTAAGGCTTAAGCCGGCATAAATTAACGTGGCTTTCCATTTTATATACTGCTCATCGTGGAGTACTAAGGTTAATGTGCCAAACACCGCTGCAATAGCAAAAAATAGCCATTGGCGGGCATGTACATGGCCGTGCTTAAAGTAGCTATACGCAACTTGAATAAGCGTAGTGACCATTAAAAGGCCTGTTGCCCAGTAAATATCAACTAATTTAAATACCGCAAAAAATAATATTAGCGGGATGTATTCAATCAATGCGTGCATATACTACCTAAATTATACAAAAAGAAGTCAGGGAAGTTTTTACCACATAACACTAGGCAACTACAAGGTTGACTTGTTGCCCTGTAAGCCTTAGCCTGCGTGGCTTTAATTATCCATCATCATATTCCCACGCTTAACCAACACTGATTAAGTGTGCATTTAGGAGCCTACAATGAACAAAGCACAACTTGTTGCCCAAATAGCAAAACGCAGTGAACTAACAAAAAAAGACACACAAGCAGCCCTTACTAGCTTACAAAAAGTAATTACTAAATCGTTATCTGAAGGCGACCAAGTGCAAATTAATGGATTTGGTACATTTGCTTTAAGCTACTACCCAGCGCGCACTGGCCGTAACCCACAAACAGGCGAAAGCATTGAAATAGAAGGCGCTAACAAACCCGTATTTAAACCAGCCAAAGCATTAAAAGATCTCCTTTAAATAGCAACTTGCATTGACCGGTACCAGTGATCAGTACCAGCGACTAGTTCCTGCAACCAATACTTGCTAATAGCCCGGTTACCTTTTTAGGTTTAGTTAGCGCTATTAATCATAAAATTATAGTTCGGCGCACCCCGCTAATAGGGTGCGTCTACAAAATAAATACCCAGTTTTTAGTTATAATGCCTTACTACTTCATCTTGTAAGCAAAGCTTGTGTGCTGGTTTTTAATACGCACTTTAAATTAAGCTATGTAGATTGTTCAAACCCTCTAAATGATTTACATAGCTTTGACAGCTTTAATTTATATTATTCATTATTTTCAATAGGTTAAATTTGGCATCGGTTATGCTTTTAATAGGGTGATTGAAACATTTTATTAAACGCAATAAGGAGATCTATATGTCTACATTACAAACAAGCACTCGTTTACAAGGCAAAAAAATTGCTATTTTAGCCACCGATGGCTTTGAGCAAAGTGAGCTATTATCTCCACGTGATGCTTTACTTAATGCTGGCGCCGATATCGATATTGTGTCGGTAAAAGAGGGTGAAATCACCGGCTGGGATGAAGATAAATGGGGCGACAAAGTAAGCGTAGATAAACTTGTTACAAATGCCAGTGCCAGCGATTACGATGCGCTTATGCTGCCAGGTGGCTTATTTAACCCAGATACGTTACGCCAAGATAAGCACGCAAAAGCGTTTATAGATGGCTTTTTTGGCGCTGAGAAAAACAAACCCGTCGCAGCTATTTGCCATGCCCCTTGGTTACTTGCCGAAATTAATAAATTACGCGACCGCACCGTTACATCATTCCCGAGCATTAAAAGTGACTTAATCAATGCTGGTGCAAACTGGGTTGATGAAGAGGTGAGTGTAGACCAAGGTTTAGTAACAAGCCGCAGCCCTGCAGATTTAGAAGCATTTAATGCAAAATTTATTGAAGAAATTTTAGAAGGTAAGCATCAAGCTCACTAAGTGTAGAGCTTAATAAAAAAGGGCATTTAAAATGCCCTTTTTTAATGTGTAAATTTTAAGCTTTTACAACACGGTGGCCGCTTTCATATCAGCTACAAACGCTTTTAACTGCGTTGTCATCGCATCTAAATCATTAAGGTTGGCTTCAATAATTTTAACAACGGCTGAGCCTGAAATAGCACCAGCTGCGCCGGCATTTAGGGCGGCTTTTACATCATCGGGTGTAGAAATACCAAAGCCCAATAAAGCAGGGGCTGCATGGTATTCTTTTAATTTAGTTACTATGTTACCCGCTGGCATTTGCGCTTTAGTATCAGTGCCGGTAACACCCGCACGCGATAATAAATACGTGTAGCCACGGCCGTAAGATGCACATTGGCGCAGGGTATCGTCATCGGCATTTGGTGTGGCAATAAATATTGGGTCAACACCGTTTGCCATGGCTGCTTTTCTAAACATTTTAGACTCATGCAGTGGTACATCAGCAACTAAAATAGAGTCTACTCCCGCCGCTTTAGCATCTTTATAAAATGTTTCTAAACCGCGTTTAAATACAAGGTTTGAATACAATAATAAGCCAATTGGAATATCTGCATTGTAATCGCGTATTTCTTTAATAATATCAAAGCAATCTTGCGTGTTAATGTTTACATCGAGAGCGCGAATATTCGCCGCTTGAATAACTGGGCCATCGGCGATTGGGTCCGAAAACGGAATACCTAGCTCCAGTGCATCCGCGCCGCCATCAATTAAGCTTTTAATAATGGCAATACTTTGCTCTTTACCTGGGTCGCCAATGGTAACAAATGGTACAAATGCACCTTGTTTTTGCTCATTAAGTGCAGCAAAGGTTTTACCGTAACGATCTGTATTTAACTGGCTCATAGTTGACCTCCTTGTGATAAAACACTGTGTACGTGGGTTAAATCTTTATCGCCACGGCCACTTAAGTTAACCACCAAAATGCTTTCTTCTGTTTGCTCTTCGGCGTATTTAAGCGCATAAGCAAGGGCATGGCTTGATTCAAGAGCTGGAATAATACCTTCGTTTTTAGCCAGTGCTTGGAACGCGTCAAGGGCTTCTGTATCGGTAATACCCACATATTGAGCACGGCCTGTTTCGTGTAAAAACGCGTGCTGTGGTCCAACTGCTGGGTAATCAAGACCGGCAGATACTGAGTATGACTCTTCTATTTGGCCATCGTCGTTTTGCATAATGTACGTATAGGTACCGTGTAAAATACCTTTAGTACCTTTACAAATTGTAGCGCCGTGCTCGTGGGTATCTAGGCCTTTACCTGCAGGCTCCACACCAATAAGTTTTACACTTGGCTCGTCAATAAAGTCAGTAAACATACCAATGGCATTAGAGCCACCGCCAACACAGGCTAGTACGGCATCCGGTAAGCGTCCTTCTGCTTTGAGTACTTGTTGTTTAGCTTCTTCACCAATGATTTTTTGATACTCTCGTACAATTGTTGGGAATGGATGAGGACCCGCAGCGGTACCAAGTAAGTAATGAGCGTCTTGGTAGTTTGCAGACCAGTCGCGTAGCGCTTCGTTTACCGCATCTTTTAATGTGCCAGAGCCAGCGGTTACCGGAATAACCTCTGCGCCCATTAATTTCATTCTAAATACATTAGGCTGTTGGCGCTCAACGTCTTTAGCACCCATATAAATGCGGCATTTTAAGCCAAGTAATGCACAGGCTAGGGCTGTTGCCACGCCGTGTTGGCCCGCTCCAGTTTCGGCAATAACTTCTTTTTTACCCATACGTTTAGTTAGCAACGCTTGACCAAGTACTTGGTTGGTTTTGTGTGCGCCACCGTGCAGTAAATCTTCACGTTTTAGGTAAAGTTTTACTTTAGGGTTTTTAATTAAATTACGCGTTAAAGTAAGCGGCGTAGGGCGACCGGCATACTCGTTTAATAATTTTGTAAACTCAGCCTGAAATTCAGGGTCTTTTTGTGCTTTGTTAAATTCGTTCTCTAACTGCTTAAGCGCAGGGACAAGTAGCTCAGGTACAAACATACCGCCAAACTCGCCAAAATAAGCTGGATTTTGCATTATAACCTCAATAATTTCTGATGCTTGTAAAAGCATTTTGTAATTTGATAGGGCACTTTTTACCCGCAGATTCTTCAACGCCTGAATTTAAATCAAGGCCTAGGGCACCTTGAGAAAGCGCGTCTTTTATATTGTCTGGATTTAAGCCACCCGCTAGCATAAAGGGGGTTGTTGCGTCGCGCAGTACTGCCCAATCAAATGCTTTACCTGTACCACCGGCTTGTGTATCGCTGTGGGTATCATAAAGATGGCGGTCTAAGCCCTTAGCTGGGGTTGGCAATGTATCTTTAATTGCCTGTGCTTTCCAAATTTCACAACCTTTAGGTAACTGTGTACGTAATGCGGCAATGTAATCGTCACTTTCTTGACCGTGTAATTGTACTGCGGCAAGTTTTAGTTCGTGCGTGTATTGTACCACTTGCTGCGGGCTTGCATTAACAAAAACACCGACAAATTTAAGTGGCGCACTTTGGCTCAGCTCAATCGCACAATCTAAATCAACATAACGA
Organism: Pseudoalteromonas sp. UBA2102; assembly: GCF_002331165.1. Taxonomy (NCBI): domain Bacteria; kingdom Pseudomonadati; phylum Pseudomonadota; class Gammaproteobacteria; order Alteromonadales; family Pseudoalteromonadaceae; genus Pseudoalteromonas; species Pseudoalteromonas sp. UBA2102. The sequence goes on along the minus strand of NZ_DCYU01000145.1, from coordinate 17,037 downwards.
GGCGACTTAGGGGAAAAAATGAGTCCACCGTACACTGCGCCGTTGTTGTAAGCGGCCTGTACGTCTTGTGCTCGGGTTAAACCGCACACTTTGTTATCACCTAAAATCACTTTTTTGCAGGCTTGTTCTAAATCGCGCTCAGCCATTAAAGAACTGCCAATTAAAAAGCCATCACATAATGGCGCTAGGCGTTTAACATCTTGATGAGTGTAAATACCTGACTCTGAGATAACCACTTTATCTTGTGGGATGAGTTTACGTAGCTTTTCGGTGGTTGCTAAATCAGTGCTTAAATCGCGAAGGTCACGGTTATTAATACCAATAATTTGCGCATCAAGTGCAAGGGCACGGTGCACTTCTTCTTCGTTACTTACTTCGGTTAATACCGACATGTTAAGCGAGTCGGCAACTGCATGTAGCGCTTTATATTGTTCATCATCAAGCACTGAAAGCATTAGTAATATAGCATCGCCGCCATAAATACGTGCCATGTAAACTTGGTACTCATCAATAAAAAAGTCTTTACAAATAAGTGGTTGCTCTACTTGGCTACGTACAAACTCTAAATAATCAAAACTACCTTGAAAGTATTTAGTATCTGTAAGTACGCTCATGCAGCTGGCGTATTTTTTATAAACAGAGGTGATCTCGGTTAAATCAAACGGCTCTCTTATTAGCCCTTTTGAAGGAGATGCTTTTTTACATTCTAAAATAAACTGCGTACCCGGCTTTGCTAACGCTTTATAAAAGCTGCGGCTGGTTGGCACTGCTAGGTGTTTAAAGCTCTCTAGTGGGCGCGCGGCTTTACGCTCTATTAGCTCTTGTTTTTTATCAGCAACAATTTTGTCTAATACATTAGCCATGACTTACCTCAATAATTGCATTTAATGTGTTCATGGCTTTGCCTGAACTTAGTAATGTTTGTACCTGTTGTGCGCCTTCTTTTAATGACTGTACTTTACCGCTTAGGTATAAAAGTGCAGCCACATTGACCACGATTGCAGCATTGTGCGCATCACTGCCTTTACCTTGTAAAATAGCAAGGCTCGCATTTGCGTTGTATTGTGGGCCTTCACCGGCTAGTTGTTCAAGTGAATAGTTTGCAAGGTCAAAGTCGCTTGGGTTTAATGTGTACTGCGTTATTTCGCCATTGTTTAGCTCAACTACGTTAGTTGGGCCGTGCAGGGCTATTTCGTCAGTGCCAGAACCATGCACTATCATCGCGCGCTTAGTGCCTAATGTTTTAAGTGTTTGCGCCATTGGCATACATAAAGACTCATCGTAAACACCCAGTAATTGCACGTGTGGTGCAGCAGGGTTAGCAAGTGGGCCTAAAATATTAAAAATGGTACGTGTTTTAAGCGCAGTACGTACGCCCATCGCGTGGCGTACACCACTGTGGTAATGCGGTGCAAACAAAAAGGTAAAATGGGTTTGCTCAAGGCACAGTGCAGCCTGTGCTGGGCTCATATCAATATTAATGCCCAATGCTTTTAATAAATCAGCAGAGCCCGAATTACTCGATACACTGCGATTACCATGTTTTACCATATTAATACCCGCGGCAGCTGCAACAATAGCCGCGGTAGTACTAATATTAATCGTGTTTGAGCCATCGCCCCCGGTGCCGCAGCTATCGGCAAGTTGCGTGCTAGCGGTCGTAAAGGCAACGGCGTTTTCTCGCATTGACGCTGCAGCGCCGGCAATTTCATCGCTTACTTCGCCTTTTATTTTAAGGCTGATTAGCAATGCAGTGAGCTCTATTTCGCTCATGTTACCTTGCATTATTTGGTTAAATAATGCGTTTGATTGGGCATAGTTTAACGACTTGCCTTGAATAAGTTGCTCAATAGCGTATTGAACATTTATGGTCTCTTTTGCTTGGGTACTCATAATGTCCTCTATTAGTTGGTGCGCGTTAAGTACGCAACACTTTGTTGAAGTAGCATTGCACCATTTGGCGTAAGTATTGACTCAGGATGAAATTGATAACCTAACGCTTTATCGTCGTGGTGATATATGGCCATAGGAATATCGTCAAATTGTGCAATTACCTCAATATTTTCAGGTACCTTGGTTGCCATTAATGAATGGTAACGGGCTACGGGCATGGTGTTGCCCATTCCTTCAAACACCGGGTGCGGGTTTAAATTAATGATTGATGACTTGCCATGTACGGTTTCGCCAGCGTGGCCGATTACTCCGCCATAACTTTGTGTAAGTGCTTGTTGCCCCAGGCAAATGCCCAGCATAGGGAAGTGGCCTTTAGCCAGTTCGATTAATTCCATTAAACAACCTGCATCACTGGGTGCACCAGGTCCTGGCGAAAGCACTAATAATACTTGCCCAGGTTCTTGACGCATTTTATTAAAAATAACCTCTGCACTTATGTTATTTCTGTATACCACAAGCTCACAGCCCAGCATGGTTAGTTCATCAACAAGGTTGTAGCTAAACGAATCAAAGTTATCTAAAAAGTATATTTTCATTGGGTTTGCTGTGCTCATTTTATACCGCCTCATAAGTCGATTTTATGGCGGTGATCACCGCTTGGGCTTTAGCGCGGGTTTCGTTAGCTTCGGCTTGCGGATCAGAATCGTAAACGACACCGGCACCTGCTTGCACATACGCGGTATTATTTTTAACAAACGCTGAGCGAATAACGATGCAGCTATCCATTGCACCATCGCCTGTTAAATAGCCTACTGCGCCACCGTAGCTGCCACGGCGTTTGCCTTCGGTTTGGCGTACAAGTTCGGCAGCGCGTACTTTAGGAGCGCCTACCAGCGTGCCCATGTTCATACACGCTTGGTAAGCGTGTAGTGCATCAAGCTCAGGCTTTAATGTGCCCACCACGCGAGAAACCAAGTGCATTACTTGCGAGTAGCGGTCTACTTTTAATAGCTCTTTTGCATGGCGCGTGCCGGCTACACTAATGCGTGCCACATCGTTACGAGCTAAATCAACCAGCATTAAATGCTCTGCACGCTCTTTTTGATCGTTTCTTAGTTCAAGCTCTATACGGCTGTCTAAATCTGGGTTGATTGTGCCATTGGCAAATTTTCCACGAGGGCGAGTACCGGCAATAGGGTAAACTTCAACTTGTTTGCTTTGCACTTCGTATTTAAGAGCAGACTCAGGTGAGGCGCCAAATAAAGCAAATTCTTCATCGCGCATATAAAACATATAAGGGCTTGGATTTTGCTTTTTAAGCTGGCTATATGCGTGCAACGAATCAGGGCAGGGCAGTGAAAACGTACGCGAAGGCACAACCTGAAAAATATCACCATCAACGATGTTCTTTTTAAGCTTAACCACTTGCTCGCAGTAAGTTTCATCGCTTATATCAACACTTACATCGCAGGTACCTGTTTGCATAGGCGCACTAAACTCTTCTGCTTTGTCGCATAAGGCATTTAATCGTTCTAGCTCTTTACCTACTTCAAAACAATTAGCGTGTACGTCTGGGCCATTAAACACATTACCAATAAGCTCGGTGGTTTGTTTTTGATGGTCGATAACCACTAAGGTTTCGGCTAAGTAAAATACGTAGTCTGGGCAGGTGTTTTCGCCATCGGGTACGTCGCTTAGCTGCTCAAAATTAGCCACCATGTCGTAGGCAAATACACCGCCTAGAAATACCGAAAACGGGTTTTCGGTGGTGCTTTTAATACTGTTTATACAGGTGCGTAGTGCGCTAAATGCATTATCGGCAACCAGTTTACTTGCCTCGTCAATGTCATTAGAGCCGCCTTTATAAACAAGAGTTAGGCTTGTGTCAGTTAAGGTTGCATCGCAGCTTTGTACATTGGCTCTTAAATATGGCAGTAACTGTTTACCGTTATTAGATTGAGCACTTACCGTGACGGTTTTACCTTGGCAAACAATGCGCAGCGCGCAGTCAACTAAAATTAAGCTTTTAACACTGTCTTTAGAATCAATTTCGGCTGATTCAAGCAGTAGCGAATTAGGCTTATCAAGTGCTGCATAAAGTGCAAGTGGGCTACTAATGTAGTCGCGCACTTGCGTTATGCTAGTAACTTCGCCTGGTGTGGTAGTTATATGACTAAAAATCAAACCTCATTCCCTCAAAAAATAAAACCCCGCAATGCTTTTGCAATGCGGGGTTTGAATAACGATATCTAAATTACAAACAGATCATTACCGTCCCGCTATATCAGGCGCCACCACCAACGATGTGTAAGAGTAAGACCGTTATTCATGTTTTTTTGCCTCAAAATAAAAAATTAAATACGTAAAATTTAGTTATAAAAAAACCCGCATAATTGCGGGTTTTGAATATTTGCTAGACACGACAATTCATCACCCAAAAATTATGAGTGCCACCACCAAATAGTGTGTTGAATTGAATTGAACATTTTTATTAATTCTTAATGTGTCTTAAAGTGGCTACAGTAAAACGTATTTAGCGCTTTTGTGTCAAGTGTTTATTTAAAACAATTTAGTCAAAAAAGTTGTTATACTTATATAAACATCTATTACCCTTAAATTTAAGCAGTTTTCTTTTGATAAAATACGATTTACACAGCCATACAACGCATTCAGACGGACATTTAACAGTTGAGCAATTATTAAACCGTGCCGTAGAAAAAAACATTGATGTGTTTGCGATAACCGATCACGACACTGTGGCTGCTATTACGCCGGCAAAAGCGTTTATCGAAACAGAAAACCTACCGCTTAAGCTTATATCTGGCGTAGAAATTTCTACCAAGTGGGAAAGCTTTGAAATACATATTGTTGGGCTAAATATTGATATAAATAACAATGCCCTTACATCATTGTTATCGGCGCAGCAGCAAAAGCGTGATGAACGCGCCATTGAAATTGGCAAAAGGCTGGCAAAAAACGGTTTTGATGGCATTTACGAACAAGCCAAGGCGCTGGCAGAAAACGCCCAAATAACCCGTGCTCATTTTGCGCGTGCATTGATTGAAAGAGGCGTTGCTAAAAATTTTCCTGGGGTATTTAAAAAATACTTAGGGCGCAGCAAAACAGGATATGTTCCAAGCAATTGGTGTGATATGCAAACAGCCATTAGCGCCATTCATGCTGCAGGCGGGGTTGCAGTACTTGCACACCCAGGACGTTATCAAATGTCTAATAAATGGTTACGTAAGTTACTTGTGCAATACAAAAGTGACGGGGGCGATGCCATGGAAGTTGCGCAGCCGCAACAAGCGCCCACTGAACGCCAATTTTTAGGGCAATTGAGCCAAGAGTACGGTTTACTGTGCTCGCAAGGTTCTGACTTTCATTTTCCAACTAGTTATTTAGAGCTAGGTAAAAACTTATACTTACCCAAAGACTGCCAAGGGGTTTGGCAAGTGTGGGAAGGGCAAGAAGGAGCATTATCATGAGTCAATTAATTCATATTCACCCAGCAAACCCACAGCCACGACTTATTAGCCAAGCGGTTGATATTATTAAACAGGGCGGGGTTGTTGTATACCCAACAGATTCGGGCTACGCAATAGGGTGTAACCTAGGTAATAAGCAAGCAAAAGAGCGCATTGAGCGTATTCGTGGAATAGAAAAACACCATAACTTTACGCTGGTATGCCGTGATTTATCTGAGCTGGCAACTTATGCCCGTGTAGATAACCAAATGTTTAGGCTTATTAAAAATAATACGCCAGGGCCATACACCTTTATTTTTAAAGGCACAAAAGAAGTGCCAAAGCGGTTATTAAACGATAAGAAAAAAACCATTGGTATGCGCGTTATAGAGCATCCAATTGCATGTGCATTACTTGCAGAGCTTGGGGAGCCGTTAATGTCGTGTTCGTTAATTTTACCTGGAGAAGAGTTTACAGAATCAGATCCAGATGAAATTTTAACGCGTTTAGATAAACACGTAGATTTAATTATTGACGGCGGACACCTTGCAGAGCAAGCAACCACGGTTATTGACCTATCAGAAGATGATATTCACATTTTGCGTGTAGGGTGTGGCGATACCAGCCCGTTTGAGTAACCTTGGTGAGTGATTCAACACAGGGCGAAAAAAATACTCAAAGTGAGCCAGTGCAGCAAAAGCTGCCACTGGCTTTTTTGCATGGCAAAGCCGTTGTAGATAAACCTGAAGATTTATACATTCCGCCCGATGCACTTGAAATTATTTTGGAAACCTTTGAAGGCCCGCTTGATTTACTGCTGTATTTAATAAAAAAGCACAAGTTAGATGTGCTCGAACTCTCTATTTTTAGCATTACTGAGCAATATGTCAGTTATGTAGAAATGATGAGTGAGTTTCAGTTAGAGCTTGCCGGTGAGTACTTAGTAATGGCAGCGTTATTGGCACAAATAAAATCGCGTCTGTTATTGCCTGTGCACGAGGAGCTCGAAGAAGAGGAAGACCCCCGCGCAGAACTGATCAAGCGTTTACAAGAATACGAGCAGTTTAAAAAAGCAGCCGAAAATATAGATGCCATCCCCCGTGTAGGCCGTGATATTTTTGTCGCAAATGCAACTATGCCGGTTATTGAAAATACCGCTCAAAACCTGCCAGAGCTTGAGTTAAAAGATTTAATGTTAGCTCTGAGCGACGTGATGGCGCGCGCCAAAACATTTGAGCATCACCAAGTGACCGCAGAAATCCTCTCTACCCGTGAGCGGATGAGCCAAATTTTAGCCCAGCTGAGTAACGCAAAAAAAGCGCTGCCGTTTAGCGATTTATTCACCCTTAGTGAAGGGCGCAGCGGTGTAGTGGTTAGCTTTATTGCTATGCTTGAGCTTATAAAAGAAGGCTTAATTAGCTGTTTGCAAGTCTCACCTGATAGCCTAATTTACATAAACCTTACCAACACGCCAAATAGCTAATTAGTGAAACTGTAGCTCAAGTTGTATGTGCGTATATGCACAGATGCTGTTTGTATACGCTATTTTAGTTTTTCTTCACCCTCTATATTCTTAAATTATCGAATTTAGAGGAATCCACATGTTTAAAAATACGCCCACATCTTATGGTCTTATTGCCATTATTTTACACTGGTTGATGGCTTTTACCGTGTTTGGTTTATTTGGCTTGGGCTTATACATGGTTGAGCTAACCTATTACGACAGCTGGTATAAAGGCTCACTGGATTTACATAAAAGTATAGGTATAACGCTCGCCGCAGTGCTTATTTTTAGAATTTTGTGGCGTGTATTCAGCCCCAAACCTCGCCCCCTTAGTCAAAATGAAACAGTAAACTACATTGCGCATACCGCGCATATTGTTATGTACCTAATTTTAGCAGTCATTGTAGTGGCGGGTTATTTGATTTCTACCGCCGATGGCAGAGCAATCGCCGTTTTTTCGATATTTAATGTACCTGCTTTGGATTATAGCTTTGATGGACAAGCCGATATTGCCGGAAAAATTCATTACTACGGTGCGTGTACATTAATTGGCTTGGCTGTTTTGCATGCACTGGGGGCATTAAAGCACCACTTTATTGATAAAGATAAAACCTTAACAAGAATGATCAAACCAAAGGAATACTAACATGAAAAAACGACTAGTAAGTGCAGCTCTATCGGGTGTAATGATGTTATCGGCCACTGCAAATGCAGCAGATTATGTAATTGATACGCAAGGGGCGCATGCATTTGTTACCTTTAAAATTAAGCATTTAGGCTACAGCTGGCTGCACGGGCGATTTAACCGTTTTGATGGCAGCTTCAGTTACGACGCTAAAGCGCAAACAGGGTCTAATATTTTAGTAAATATAGATACAGCAAGTTTAGACTCTAACCATGCTGAGCGTGATAAACACTTACGCGGTAAAGACTTTTTAAATGTGGATAAATACCCAACAGCAACATTTAAAAGCACCAATGTGAAATTTACCGATGATGATACAGCCACAGTAACGGGCGACTTTACTTTACATGGCGTAACTAAACGCATTACGTTTAAAATGGATAAAGTAGGTGAAGGGCAAGACCCTTGGGGTGGCTACCGTGCTGGTTTTGAGGGCGAAACCAGTTTAAAACTCACCGATTACGGCATTGATTATAATTTAGGCCCGGCGTCTACCCATGTTGATATTGGGCTGTCTATTGAAGGTGTGCGTAAATAATAAAGCGTAGATTAAATTAAAACGCCACTTTAGTTAGTGGCGTTTTTGTTTTTTGTAGCGTGAATTCTTGATTCTAATAAGGGTTTTAAATGTGGGGGCAACCAGCGTAACATTACTTGGTGGTATTGCTCGGTTTGCTTAATTTTTTTTAATTGCTCATCTAATAGTTGAATATTTTTAGCACCTTGTTCATTTTTAGTGCAGCCAATATAGCCATAACTTAACGGTGGAGCTTCAACAATCGCTCGCTGAGTTAGGTTTTCTTCAAAGTACATAGATTTAGCTAAGTAATGGTGCTCACTTGGGTAACCTAATAAAATATCTAAGCGCTTTAAATTAAGCATATAGGTAAGGCTGGCTAAACTATTTCGCGTTGGGCGAATAACAATATCAACATCGGGGGTGTTATTTATTACGCTGTCGAGTTGCTCGCCGTATGAGCGGTTCATAGATACACCTAATGTGAGCTTTTTTTCTGCTAGTAAATCCTGCAACGACACCGCCTCTGAGTTAGGCACTTCAAGCGAATGCGCCAAACCTTTATGCATAGCAATGGAAGGTGAAAGGCCCGTGGTTGAGCTTTGCTCGCTAAAGTGAATAAACTTTTCTCTAAATGCATTTTTATAAAGTGATAGGGCACAATGTGTGGCTGATTTATTGGCTAGTTCTTGCGTAACTTTGCCAGAGGGGATAACAAGGCGATTAAACGTGATGTGCTCAAGTTGTTGCTCGAGTAAGGTTATAACGCTTTCATCACGCCCCTGGTGTTGGTATTTTCCATTTAAAATGTAATAGGGCGCAAAGTCGTGCGTTAGCCAGTTAATCGTGTGGGCGTAACTGACTGAAGAAATGCTTAAATATAAGGTGATACACAAAAATGCACGGAGCATTACTACAACTACCTAAAACAATGAAAGTATCGCTATTGTAGTCAATTAAGTGCAACAAAGTAAAATGCCAGCTACAAAGCTGGCACATTTTATTAACATTAACTGCTTAAGCAGTTAATTGCTCGCAATGATTAGTTGGCTTTTAACCATTTTACAAATTCGCGCGCTTCGCTTGCTTTTTGAAACATTGCGTTTTTCAAACCTTGTGTATCACTAAAAATAACACGTTGTTTGTTTACAGAAATTGATTGCACCGGATGGGCAATTTGGATCATAGATCCATTGTATTTATAAGACATAATAAAACTCACTTTATTCTTGTTATTTACTCTGCGCTATTTTTTATAGCCAAATGCAGTTAATAAATTAACGATGTTGTGTTTAGCTTCATTACAGTGTTGACGATCTTTATGACACTTTTGCGATGATATTAAAAAAATCATCAAGGTATTAATAGGGGTTCTCGCCGTACAATAACTTAGCTTTTAAATATACGTTTTGCGGGGCTTACTGGATCAGGGTAAAAAGGTTAACCGCGGTGGTTTTTTAAGACCAGAGAGGAAAGGTAACCTAAATAAAAAATGTGTGCAAGCTATTTATTTAAAAATTATTTATACTTAATTTTATCAACTGCTTAAACGCATGGATTTTAACCTTAAAAGGGTAAGTATGAATTACATAATAGTCAGCGATATTTTTGGTTTAACAGCACCTTTAATGAGGTTGTTAGATATTATGCAAGCCAATACAGAGGTTATAGACCCCTACAAAGGAGAAATGCAACCCATTGATAGTGAAAAGTATTATTATAATAAATTTATAAATGACTGTGGCCATGACAATTACGTAGCTAAGCTCTTAAATGTATTTAATAACCTTACAGAGCCAACAGCCTGTATAGGGTTTAGTGCAGGCGCAAGTGCCGCGTGGCGCGCACAGTTATTAACAGGCAATCCACACCTAAAAAAGCTGATTGGCTTTTACCCTTCACAAATTAGAAATCATTTAGATATTGCGGCAAAAGTACCTTGTACGTTTATTTTTCCACATACCGAAATGCATTTTAATGTAGATGAAGTGATAAGTACTTTAGCCAGTAAAAGCCAAGTTACGTGTAACAAAACACCGTTTTTACATGGTTTTATGAATGCTTACTCAACTAATTACAATGTAAAAGCATATGATGAGTATTGCGCACTTATTAAAAGCACTTAAAGTGTATTTAACTGCGTTTTAGTAATAACAGGAAAGTCGGTACGCGTATTATATTGCGCGTACAAGGTAGTAAAAATACTACTGCGTGAGAGCTTATCTAACTCTTTTATGAGCGTTTTAGCACTTGTGCGTGCAGCTCTGCAGCATAGTTGGTATTGTTTTATTATAGCGGCAACGCTTTTACCTTGTTTTTGAAGGGCTAGATCGGCTTCTACAAAAAATGCTGCCCCTGTCCAATAAACCCGCTGTTGTGCACGTTGCTTCCACATATCACTTGAAAGTTTATTAAGTGGCTGCTGCTTTGTTTTAGTTTGTAAGCGTGCTCGCTCAAACCCTGCGTTTAGGCGCTGAACAAATTGCGCTTGGCTAATTACACCGCTGTTGCGCATTATTACGTTTTGCATGTAACTGGCAAACCCCTCGCTTAACCAAAAGCCAGAGTAAGGCAGTAGTGGCAAATATAAATGTGAAAGCTCATGGTAAAGCGTCCAATCTTTTGTAAATGCATTTAAACTTGCGTAGCGGTCAATATGCAGCTCTAACCCATCGGGGTTATTTCGTTTTACGCTAGCCCATGGCACGGGTTCAAAAGCAAAATATTGTGGCTTTAAATAAATAGGGAGGGTGCTTTGTTGTAATGGCCCTAAAGTATTTTGTGTTTTTTCAAGGCTTTGATTTACCCATGTAGCTACCGTTTTTTGACCCTTAGTCGTCAGTGCGTCTAAATTATGAATAACCACATCAACAGCTGAGGCATTTAAAGAGCACATTAATAGCAATAACAGCCAAAATAATTTCATTTATACCTCCTAAATACGCGCTTAATACTTGACCCACTATTTACATAATTAAGCACACGTAATTCGTTATTTTTTTAACTAATATCAATTATAAAAAGCAAATTGCATACATGCTCAATCAAGCATGATTTAATCAGGTAACACTATTTTTAGTATAGGTATTAACCATGGCTTATCAGCATATTAAAATCCCTGAGCACGGACAAAATATTACTATTGATCCTAAAGGCCAATGGCATGTGCCTGTAAATCCTATTATTGCTTATATTAATGGTGACGGGGTTGGGCAAGAGGTCACACCTGCCATGCAGCATGTGGTGAATAATGCTATTACACACTGTTATGCAAAGGAGCGAAAAATTCACTGGATGCAAGTATATAACGGCGAGCAAGCAGCAAAGTTATATGATGGCGATTGGTTCCCAGAGGAGACGATTAACGCAGTACGTGCGTGTAAAATAGCAATTAAAGGGCCGCTAACTACACCTCTTGGCGGCGGTTTTCGCTCATTAAATGTGGCGCTAAGGCACGAAATGGATTTATTTGTAAATATGCGCACTGTTAAAGGGCTAAGTGCGTTGCCATCGCCGTTAAAAAATCCATTTTTAACTAACATAACAGTGCTGCGTGATAGCAGCGAAGATGTATATTCAGGAATAGAGTGGCAAGCTGGCAGCGTAGAGAGCGAGAAAATGCTCGACTTTTTATGTGAAGAAATGGGAGTAACGCGCCTAAGGTTTTCTCAAGAGTGTGGCATAGGTATAAAAAATATATCTAAAGAAGGCTCCGAGCGCCTAGTACGCTATGCAATTAATTACGCCCTTAAAAATAACAGCGAATCGTTAACGCTTGTGCATAAAGGGAATGTACTTAAATTTACCGATGGTGCCTTTAAACGTTGGGGGTTTGCCTTAGCCCAAAATGAGTTTAACGCTACCCCACACGAAAACGGACGCTGGCTTGAAATAGCACGCGCTAATAAATCGCCTTTAATTATTAAAGAAGTGATAGCCGATAACATGCTGCAACAATGTTTAATGAACCCAGAGCAATTTGATGTGGTGGCAACCACAAACCAAAATGGCGATTTTTTAGCTGACATGCTCAGCGCACAAGTTGGCGGAGTGGGCATTATGCCGGCTGCTAATTTAAATAACGATGTGGCATTTTTTGAACCAACCCATGGCACGTTTGAGAGAATAGCAGGGCAAAACAAAGCAAATCCAAGTAGCAGTATTTTAAGTGCCGTTTTAATGCTTAAGTTTATGGGCTGGGATGAGGCAGCAACGCTGATTGAACAAGCGCTCGAACAAGCACTCAAAAGCGGTAATGTAACCTTTGATTTAGCGCAAAATATTAATAACTCGACAACCCTAAGCTGCAGTGACTTTGCACAAAAGGTTATCGAGTATTTTTAAGCAACTCCATTATTAGGCCGCTGTGGCTGTTTTTGCCTTGTGTACACATGGGCGATTAGTAAGCTGTGCAGCGCGGTGGTAAATATCGTGTGCATTAGGTTCATCGCACTGAGTACCACTAAGCGTATCCATTAAAGCAACTACAATAATAGCCGGTACTTGGCAGCAGTATTCATCAAGTACTGCCTCAGTTGTTTGTGCATCTACATGGCAAAGCGGGTGGTTTTTACGCTGGTACGCATGCAGTAGTGTATCTACTTCTAAAATATCATCGGGTTGGTGCTTTGTTTTACGGCACTTACAACCAAACTCATCAACCAAGGTAGCAAGTGCTTGGTATGTCTCAGCGGCATTGGTTTTAGTGCATAACTGCTGGGTAATAAACTGATGTAAATTAGCATCAATAAATAACCCGTCTTGTTGTGTGAAGCTTGATGTTGTCATAATCATTACTCTTAGTTTGTTGGCTTAACTTCACTTTAGCGCTAAGTGTATTATTAATGAAATTGTTGTTTTCAATAACTGACATTGATTTTATCAATAGTAAATGACAACTAACCAAAAACCACTGAGCATGTTTAATTAAAGTGGTGCAAAAACCTATAAAAATGCACAAAACTGGGACACACTAAATAATAATTAAAAGCATAACTTAGTTAGGTGATTGATCTTAAATCTGTTTTATTTTTGTGGTGGGTTGGCATCAAGGTTGCTAAATATAAAGGGTAGGGTTCACTCCTATTTCTACGATTTCAAAAGCGCTATGGTATTTTCCCAAAGTTGAATACCATGGCGCTTTTTTATTTGAGCATTCATTTTATTTAACTGCAGTAATATTAAATTTTAATAAAGTAGAGAATGGTTCTCAAAATAGCGCTGACAATAAGCTGCACAATACCTATACCGCCAAACATAACACTCCTCGCAATTATTGATGCGCTATCCATTTGTATAAATCTGTTTCTTTAATAATGCTTTAAGTGACAACCGACATAGCTAGCTTTTCTATACCATGTGACGGTGTCCATCTTTTAAACTCTACAAAGCCATGCTTTTTATATAAATTTATTGCAGGAGTATTAGCAACCGCAGTCTCAACTCTTGCATAAGATAAATCACTCATTTCTAAAACATAATTTATTAGCTTACTTGCGATACCTTTTTTAAAATAACTAGGGTCAACAGTTAAGCTGCATATATCTAAACACTGGCTGTTTGTATCTACTTCAATAACCGCTGCTAAACATTCATTTTCGGTGAAGCCATAAAAGGTTGTTTCTGACTTTTTAATATCTTCAGTATTACGTGCCAAAGGAGGAAAGTTAAGTGCCTCTATCAAACTAGCTTCGATAGCATAGGACTTTTGAAAGACAATAAAAATTATATTTGCTATCTCGGTATTCTTATTATTAAGTTTGTTGATCATTGTATTCTTCTGCAAAAAGTTGAGCGAAAATATCATGCCAATTTTTGAAAGCGCTAGCGCCTGATGAGCTGGGAATAACAAACTACCTATCCGCAATTGTTTTAGCAAACTCAAGCAACTCACGGCGTAACCACTGGTGTGCGGGAGCATGGTGAAGTAGTGGGCTCCATATCATTTTTACCTCAATAGGGACTATTTGAAACGGTACTGGGCTAATGACTAAATCGGTATGCGTGGTTAATAATTTAGCCTGCCTGCGCGGTAAGGTGGCAATAAGTTGCTCTGATTGGCATAGCAAACTTGCAATCATGTAGTGGCGTGTAAACACCCGTATTTTACGTGTTTGTTCTAGCTGCCAAAGTGCTTCATCAACCCAACCTAGTTTTTGCTTGCCTGACTTATTGGTAACGGCAGCTTCTGGCCCCCAGCCAGCGCGGTTTACCCAAATATGTTCTTTTTGTAGGTAATCATCAAGGCTTGAGTGCTGTAAAAAGGTATTTTTGGGGTGGGTTAAACAGCAGTAATTATCGCGCCAAACACTGGCTTGATGAAACGAGCGAGGCAAGCCATTAAAACGGTTTATGGCTAAATCAATAGTGCCTTTTTCCATATCTTGCAGGTTTACATCGCTTGGACTCAGTACATCAAAATTAACCCCCGGGTTTTTAGTTAACTGCTCAGTAATAAAGGGGGCAATTAAGGTCGACTCCATGTAGTCGTTTGCCATTATTCTAAAAGTCACCTCTGCCGTTGCTGGGTTAAATTGCTCACTGGGCTGAGTAATCGCCTCTGCCATTTTTAAAAGAGACTCTATTTCAGGCTTTAAGCTAAGTGCTTTGCTGGTGGGGGTCATAGAGCCTGCGGCACGCACAAGTAGTGGGTCGTCAAATAAGTCACGTAATCGTTTAAGTGCGTTACTCATCGCAGGTTGTGTTAGTGCGAGTTTATTAGCCGCTTTTGAAACACTTTTTTCATCAATGAGCACATTTAAGTACACTAATAAGTTGAGATCGACGTTACGTATATTCATATGATCAATTTTATTTATATGCTTTATTAATTACCTAAATTAAAGCCTGCTTGCTAAGGTGTAAACAATTAATAAAAAATAACCGCTATAAGTGGTAAAAATAAAAGTGCTGTAACCATGTCAAAATCGTTAACTAATCAAACCAATAATGCGCTACAGCAAGTTATTGCTACTAAGTTGGCCCGCGCTGTTTTTGCAGGCTTTGAAGCAATGTTTGCGCAGTTTTTAAATATTACCCTAGGTGCGCAAAGCCGGTTTGAACAACAAAAATATCACGATGTGCAAACTGCCATGCGCGAACGCTTACAAGTGTACGAACGTGAAGTAAAAAATGTCAGTGAAGCTGTGAGAGTTATTGCTTATGCTGAACTGACTTGTCCGCAAACATGGCAACTAGCTAAAAATATATACGGCGATATGGTACAAAATCATGAAAATAAACCCATAGCACATACCTTTTTTAATTCTACCTTTGGTGCAATTTGGGACGATAAAAAAATTCGTACCGTACATTTGTTTGTATTAAAAGCAAAATACAGAAGCGAGCCGCGTTCGTATGAAAATTTAGTAAGGCGAATATCGTTTAAAGATGGGTTTAATCACGCTGTAAAAACGCTCATAACCCGCCAAGCTTTTAGAGTACCTTTTAGTCAATTAAACGCCGATTTACAGGCATTGCAAACAACGTTAATGGCCGGTGCAAAGCAGCAATGTAAACAAGTGTATGAGCTTATAAATTTAAACGACGGGTTTATAGAATACGCAAATTCATTATTTTTTAGAAACAAAGCCTGCTACTTAATAGGGCGCTGTATTGCTAAAAATGGCGATAATATGCCTTTTGCTATCGCCATATTAAATACTAATAAAGGGTTAAAGCTTGATGCCGTAATGATGGGCGCCGATCAGTTAAGTTTACTGTTTGGTTTTGCTCGTACCTATTTTATGGTCGATACCGACCAGCCCGCGCGCTATGTAGATTACTTAAGCGTGCTGATGCCTCATAAAAAACGCTTTGAGTTATTTAACGCCATTGGCTTTATTAAGCACGCTAAAACAGAGTTTTATCGTTACAAAGTTGATACCACTAAAAATAGCCCTACTAATTTTAAATACGTGACAGCACCTGGTACTCCCGGCATGGTTATGCTGGTATTTACCATTGAAGGGCTAGACTACGTTTATAAAGTAATAAAAGATAAATTTAGTGCACCAAAAACAGCCACCAAAGCGCAAGTAAAAGCCAAGTACAACTTTGTAAAGCAAGCCGACCGAGTAGGGCGCTTAGTAGATACACACGAATTTAGGTATTTAGCGTTCGACCTCAGCCGCTTTAGCGACGAGTTACTTAAGCAAATGAAGGCACAAATTGGCAGCAGCATGGTTATATCGGGTAAGGCGCTTATTTTAAAGCATGTGTATGTTGAGCGAAAAATGACGCCGCTTAATTTATACATTAATCACTGCTCTAACAAAGCATTACAACAGGTTATGACCGATTACGGTAAAGCGATTAAAGACTTAGCCGGCGCAAATATATTCCCAGGCGATATGCTAATGAAAAACTTTGGCGTAACCCGTTGGGGGCGCGTTGTTTTTTACGACTTTGATGAAATTTGCCCATTGACTGATTGCCACTTTAGAGATGTACCTAGCGCACAAAACGACCTAGAGGAGCTAAGCGCCAACAGTTATTTTGATATAGCAGAAAACGATATTTTCCCCAGTCAGTTTAAGGTGTTTTTTAGCGCAAACGAAACGGCATTTAACTATTTTAACTGCGAACATAACGATCTGTTTTTAGCCGATTTTTGGCAAGCTTGCCAACAACAAATTAAATCAGGCTTTTTACCTGACGTATACCCGTATAAACAAAGCTGGCGGTTTAAATAAAAATAACTAACCCCATGTCTAGCTAGGGCCTGTTTATCTTTCGAGGTTAAATTTGCAGCCGTCTGTTTGGTAATTAGGCAAGGCAGAGCCTATGTAGTGTGGTTGTTCCCCATAAATAGGCGATAACGTAGCATAAATGCCAAACAGGCGCTGCCCAAAGGGTTTCTGCCTAGGGGCCATTTACTCTTTGTTGCCTACATGGATGTAAGTAAGGGGCGTGAGCAGGACGCGGAAGCTTTGCTCGGTTTTGACTTATTCTTACATGGATGTAAGTCATT
>NZ_DCYU01000019.1:21978-31957 GCF_002331165.1 Pseudoalteromonas sp. UBA2102 | reverse complement strand
GGTAGCGCAGTCAATTGCGCCCCCAGCGTAAACCGGTTTACTTAGACAATACGCCCCGCTTTGCGGCTCAGGTTTTTTATTATACTGCGCGGCAAAACTTGATAACTTAAACAAGGCTTCTCTATTTACACCTAATAGCAGCACATTGTAACTACAGCTATTGTTAATCGGCGGGCGTGTATTTAACGCTGCAAAACCAAGTTGATGTAAAAAGGAAGGCGAAACTTGCTCATAGTCACTCCCTTTGTGCAGCGCTAAATGGTTAAATGCCGCGCCTTTAGGCAGTAAGTTTTGGGTTAACAATAGTTGAAGATCATTCCAGCGACCTTGCTTTAAAAGAGCATGCGCGAGTTGTTGGCGCTTGTTATGCCCAACATGCTCAATACTTTGTAGCCAAAATAACTTTGCTTGTTCGTTTTTGCTTGCATTAATCAGTTTTAAAGAATAATTGTACTGAGCTGATGGGATATTTTTACGCGCTAAAAAGCCTAATGTCAGCTCGGGAAGATGCGCAATATTATTTGAAAAGTAACGGGGAAATTGCCAATAACTTTGCAGCGGATTAGCCTGAGCGTGAAGTACATGCCAAAAGCTAATGCTGCTTAACTGGTTGCTAGAGCCTGCAATAAACAGGCTAAATAGCAAACCAATCAGATAACACGAGTATTTAACTAGCGTCTGCACCAGCCATAAGCTCAAGCTCTAAACGTGCATATTTGTATTCAATAAACTCATGCACATTAGTGGATAATGCCAACCTAAAGTAATCAGCAGCTAAAAACTGCTCACCGGCTGCTTGGTGCATTTTGGCTAAGTAAAAGTACGCCTCGCACAAGCGCTGTGCGTATTCTTGCTCTGATTTAACGCCCTCGCTAATACCCGATAAAAACGTATGCTCACTCATATCGCCGGTATAAAGCGAAATTAACTGATACGCCCATTGCGATTCATCAAGGGCTGCAGCATTTGTTTTAAGAGCCGCTAATGCTTGTTGTTTATCCTCTTGTGATTGTGCAAGGTAAAGCCATAACACACGATAAGGATCGTTTGGTGAACGTGCTAAAAACTCATCAAAGTCACTTTGCGCTAGGTTTGCTCTTTCACCATAATACAGTGCAATGCCACGGTTTAAATAAGCGTATTCATGCTCTTCATTAAGCTCAAGGGCTGAGTCAAAAAACTCATACGCTTTTTCGTATTGCTGCATTAAAGTGTGCTGAATACCTAAAAAGTTATACACCTCAGCTAAATCAGGCTTTAGTTTTATAGCGCGGTTAAAATCAATGCGCGATAACGTGGTCATTCCTAAGCTATCAAATAATACCCCACGGTCATAGTAAAGCTTAGCTTGTTGCTCGGTACTTAAATCGGCTCTATTTAATAGCTCAGAGTAACGTGCAATCGCAATTTCACTTCTAAAGTCAGATGCAAGGGGTGCAGTAAAAGGCACATTAACAATCGGCGTAGGTTTTGATTCAGTCGTGGTTTGGCAAGCGCTTAAAGACAAAATAGCAAAAGATGCCAAAGCTAAATGTTTGAGTATCATTAAAATCCTTAATACCAAGATATATCGCAATAAAAATAAGACAGACCTTGTCTAATAAGGTTTCATTAAAGCATAAAAAAAGGGGCTAAACAGCCCCTTTTTTATTATCCCGCGTATATTAACGGGTTAAAGTTTAGCAATTATGCGTCTTTCGACTCATCAGCTGCAGGTGCTGCTGATTCCATTGCTTCTTTAATGCTTAGACGTACACGGCCTTGGCGGTCTACTTCTAGTACTTTAACTTTAACTTCTTGACCTTCACTTAAGTGGTCAGTTACGTTGTTAACACGCTCTGTGCTGATTTGAGAAATATGCACTAGGCCATCTTTACCAGGAAGAATGTTTACAAACGCACCAAAGTCAACAATACGTACAACTTTACCAGTGTAGATCGTACCTACTTCTAGTTCTGCTGTTAATTGCTCAATACGTGTAATTGCGTTTTGCGCGCTTTCACCGTCTGTTGCAGCAATCTTAATTGTACCGTCGTCTTCAATTTCAATTGTTGTGCCTGTCTCTTCAGTAAGTTGACGGATTGTAGCGCCACCTTTACCAATTACTTCAGCAATCTTCTTAGCAGGAATTTGCATAGTGTAGATGCGAGGAGCAAACATTGATAATTCTTCAGAAGGAGCAGAAATCGCTTCATCCATCACACCTAAAATGTGTAAACGTGCAGCTTTTGCTTGTTTAAGCGCAATTTGCATGATTTCTTGTGTGATACCTTCAATCTTGATATCCATTTGTAGTGCAGTGATACCGTTAGTAGTACCTGCTACTTTAAAGTCCATGTCACCTAAGTGATCTTCATCACCTAAGATATCTGAAAGAACAACAAACTTCTCATCTTCTTTCACAAGACCCATCGCGATACCCGCAACAGACGCTTTAATTGGTACACCCGCGTTCATAAGTGCTAGTGACGTACCACAAACAGATGCCATTGAAGACGAACCGTTAGATTCAGTGATTTCAGATACAACACGAATTGAGTAAGGGAACTCAGTAAGTGTAGGCATTACAGCAGAAATACCACGCTTAGCTAGGTTACCGTGACCAATTTCACGACGCTTAGGAGAACCTACAAAACCAGTTTCACCTACACAGAATGGAGGGAAGTTGTAGTTAAGCATGAAGTGGTTTTTGTGAGTACCCGTTAAATCATCGATTAACTGTGAATCACGTTCTGTACCAAGTGTAGCTGTAACTAATGCTTGAGTTTCACCACGAGTAAAAATTGCAGAACCGTGAGTACGTGGTAATACACCTGTCATTACGTCTAGTGCACGGATCATGTCTGGTTCGCGACCATCGATACGTTTTTCACCAGCAGTGATGCGGCCACGTACAATTTTCTTCTCTAAAGAACCAAATACTTTACCTACTTCTTGCTTATCAAGTGTTTCATCTTCAGCAAGCTCGCTTGTAAGCGCTTCAATTACAGCGTCTTTTGCTGCAGTTAATGCTTCTTTACGCGCTACTTTATCGGTAATACGGTAAGCTTCACCTACTTTATCAGCAGCAAGTTCAGCTACTTTTTCTTCAAGCGATACGTTTTTCTCAGGTGCAGACCAATCCCATGTAGGCTTGCCCGCTTCTGCTTTAAATTCGTTAATTGCGTTGATAATAGCTTGAGATTGCTCATGGCCGTATACAACCGCACCTAGCATTACGTCTTCAGCTAGTACGTCAGCTTCTGATTCAACCATTAGTACTGCGTTATCAGTACCCGCTACAACTAAATCAAGTTGGCTTTCTTCAAGCTCTTTTAGTGTTGGGTTAAGTACGTACTCACCGTTGATGTAACCAACGCGTGACGCACCAATTGGGCCGCTAAATGGGATGCCTGAGATAGCAAGTGCTGCTGATGTACCAATCATCGCAACCATATCTGGTTGGATTTCAGGGTTTACAGAAACAACAGTTGCAATAACTTGTACTTCGTTTACGAAACCATTTGGGAAAAGTGGACGAATTGGACGGTCAATAAGACGTGCAATAAGTGTTTCGCCATCGTTAGGACGACCTTCACGCTTTAAGAAACCACCAGGGATACGACCAGCAGCGTACATACGCTCTTGGTAGTTAACTGTTAGTGGGAAAAAGTCTTGACCAGGTTGAGCTTCACGCTTACCAACGACAGTAACTAATACTGACGTGTCGCCGATGCTTGCTAATACTGCGCCGTCTGCTTGACGTGCGATCGCACCTGTTTCTAGGGTAACTGTGTGTTGACCTAGTTGAAATTCTTTAATAATTGCTTGCACTTAAAATATTCCTTAAATGTTTTTATATTTCATTAATAAGTGTCATTAAAAGGGCCAATTACAGTACATAATTGTATTCAGTTGGAAATCAATTAAGTACTACAATTGGCAAAATTTTTAATGACTGCAGATAACCTATTTATCTACGCGCATAGTATATACCAAAGCGACGTAAAATTGCGAGCCTACCCAAAGATAAAACGTAATCGCTTTTGCCACATTATTTTTTAATTGTTTTATAGCAAAGCGTTTAATTAAGCTTGTAATTTTTAGCTATGAAAAACCTTTAGATAGTTAGGTGAATAATTCGCTATTAAATTGTTCTTAAAGATAATTTTAACGCAGTTGTTGCAAGCGTTGCCAAGCCTTAATTGTTAAGTGCTAGCACAAGGTTGGTGTTATTTATATTAAAGGGAGGTTAAGTTAATGATGGGGTGTGAGGCGTTAAATTTAGGCACAAAAAAAGGAGCTATAAAGCTCCTTTTCTCGTAATCAAGTTCTTAGCGACGTAGGCCAAGCTCTTGGATTAACGCAGTATAACGCGAGATATCTTTACCTTTAAGGTAATCAAGCAATTTACGGCGAGTACTTACTTTACGAAGCAGACCACGACGTGAGTGGAAGTCATGCTTGTGGTCAGCAAAGTGACCTTGAAGCTTGTTGATATCAAAAGTAAGTAAAGCTACTTGTACTTCAGGTGAACCTGTGTCGCCTTCAGCACGTGCAAATTTAGCAATGATATCGATTTTTTCTTGATTGCTTAGTGACATAATAACTCCAAAAGTTAAATTTAATAGGTGCTTTAGCCGATCACTAATTCAGCCAAAACGATTAAGCGGGCGTATTCTACCAACTATGAGAATAACTACAAGTTAAAGTTTACTCGGGTTGCTGATTAGACAAGCCACGCTTTGATTTTAAATGCCCGTCAGGGTTGCGCTCACCGGTACCAATAAACACACCATCAGCAAGGACTTTAATTGCACCTTCGGGTAAATCAGTGCCTAATACGACTGCTTGTCCATGGCTAAACGAAACACCCTGCTCTTTGCTAATTTCTACAACGGGTAAATCAACCAATGCACTATCCATTGGTAATAGTAATTCATCAAGGTATGTAGAAGGGGCAAACTCTTCTTCTTTAGCCTTGGCTAATAAGGTTTCAAGGTGCTCAAGCGATACCATTTTATCTTTAGGGTAATGGCCAACCGCTGAGCGATGCAGCATAATAACATGTGCGCCACAGCCTAGGTTTTCGCCTAAATCATCAACAATGGTACGAATGTACGTCCCTTTAGATACATGGGCGGTCATTTGCACTTCGTTATTTGCTTCGTCAAACTCATCAAGCGTTAAGCTAAACACGTTTATTTTTCGGCATTTACGCGGTACTTCAATGCCTTCACGCGCGTATTTATATAAAGGCTTACCTTCATATTTAAGCGCTGAGTACATTGATGGATACTGATCTGATTCGCCTAAAAACTTTTCAACTTCTGCAGCTAACTGTTCAGTGGTAACGTTTACATCACGGGTTTCAACCACTTCGCCATCTGAATCAGAGGTAGTTGTGCGCTCACCTAGCTTTGCTCTTACCACATAAGTTTTATCTGTATCGAGCAAAAATTGGGTAAACTTGGTCGCTTCACCAAAGCAAATAGGCAGCATGCCAGTGGCCAGTGGGTCTAGCGCACCGGTATGGCCAGCTTTTTGGGCAAAATAAATACCTTTAGCTTGCTGTAGGGCTTTGTTCGATGAAATGCCTTGAGGTTTGTTTAACAACAAAATACCATCAATCGGACGGCCTTTACTGCGTCTTGCCATTAGTCTTTAGTGCCTTCTTCGCTATCAGTTTCATCATCAACATGTTTAGCGTTATCTTCGCGAATAACCGAGTCCACTAAGTTAGAGATACGCATCCCTTCCATTAGTGAGTTATCTACTACAAATTTAAGCTCAGGCATTATACGAGCACGGATACGCTTACCCAGTAACGAGCGGATATAGCCCGTTGCTTCGTTAAGTATTTTTGCGCTTTCTTTTGCTTTGTTTTCATCTTCGGTATTAAACACCGTAATAAAAACTTTTGCGTAAGATAAATCGCGCGATACTTCTACCGCAGACACTGTCACCATGCCTAAGCGCGGATCTTTAATTTCGCGTTGTAAAATTACAGCAATTTCTTTTTGAATTTGCTGAGCAACACGATCAGTGCGAGAAAATTCTCTCATGATTGTTTTCCTAAAATCATAACTTACTGAATTAAAATAATAAGTTAATTAAATAATGGATACAGAAATGGGGGCAAAGCCCCCATTTACAATCTTAGTTTACGAGCAATTAAAGTGTACGTTGTACTTCAACTGTTTCGAATACTTCGATTTGGTCACCAACGCGAACATCGTTGTAGTTCTTAACGCCGATACCACATTCCATGCCGTTACGAACATCTTGAACGTCATCTTTAAAGCGACGTAGTGACTCAAGCTCACCTTCGTAAATAACCACGTTATCACGTAGTACACGAATTGGTGCGCTGCGTTTAATAGTACCTTCAGTAACCATACAACCAGCAATTGCGCCAATTTTTGGAGACTTAAACACGTCACGTACTTCAGCAAGACCAATAATCTCTTGCTTAAACTCAGGAGCAAGCATACCAGACATGGCTTGCTTAACTTCTTCGATTAGCGCGTAGATTACGCTGTAGTAGCGAAGGTCTAAGTTTTCAGTATCAATCACTTTACGTGCAGATGCATCGGCACGAACGTTGAAGCCAACTACGATTGCGTTAGATGCAGCAGCAAGTGTTGCATCAGTTTCGGTGATACCACCTACGCCAGAACCAACAATCTTCACTTTTACTTCATCAGTAGAAAGCTTAGTTAGTGAGTCTGAAATTGCTTCGATTGAACCTTGAACGTCTGCTTTAAGTACCACGTTAACTTCTGATACATCGCCTTCAGCCATGTTAGTAAACATGTTTTCAAGCTTCGCTTTTTGCTGACGAGCCAATTTAACGTCGCGGAATTTACCTTGACGGTATAAAGCAACTTCACGCGCTTTACGCTCATCTTTAACAACAGTCGCTTCATCACCTGCAGCCGGAATACCAGATAGACCTAAAATTTCAACTGGAATAGAAGGACCTGCTGATTTAATGTCTTTACCGTTTTCGTCTTTCATTGCACGAACACGGCCGTATTCAAGACCACACAGTACGATATCACCTTGGTTAAGGGTACCTGATTGAACTAAGATAGAAGCAACCGGACCACGTCCTTTATCAAGACGAGATTCAATTACAACACCTGCTGCCATGCCTTCTGATGGAGCACGAAGCTCTAAAAGCTCAGATTGCATAAGAACAGCTTCAAGTAAGTCATCAATACCTAAGCCTGTTTTAGCTGAGATATGAACGTACTGCGTATCGCCGCCCCAATCTTCTGGGATAACGTCTAGCTGAGCTAGCTCGTTTTTAACGCGATCTGGATCTGCGCCTTCTTTATCCATTTTGTTTACAGCAATAATTAAAGGAACGCCAGCTGCGCGAGCATGCTGTACCGCTTCTTTAGTTTGTGGCATTACACCATCGTCTGCTGCAACCACTAGGATTACGATATCTGTCGCTTTAGCACCACGTGCACGCATTGATGTAAACGCGGCGTGACCTGGTGTATCTAAGAAAGTGATCATGTTGCCGTTAGTTTCAACGTGGTATGCACCAATGTGCTGTGTAATACCACCGGCTTCGCCTGATGCAACTTTAGCTGAACGAATGTAATCAAGCGTTGATGTTTTACCATGGTCAACGTGACCCATTACAGTTACTACTGGCGCACGCGGCTCAGACTTACCATCTTCATGACGGTCATTTAGTACTGTTTGCTCTAATTCGTTTTCTTTAACGATGATAACTTTGTGACCCATTTCTTCAGCAACAAGTTGTGCTGTTTCTTGGTCAATCACTTGGTTAATGGTAACCATGTCACCCATTTTCATCATTGTTTTAACAACTTCAGCGCCTTTAACAGCCATGCGTGATGCAAGCTCAGCTACTGTAATTGTTTCGCTAATACGCACTTCATTTTTAACATCTGCAGTTGGTTTTTGGAAACCATGTTGCAATGATGTAGGTGCTTTTAGCTTGCCTTTACGGCCTTTAGCGCCTGCAAATTTATCTTTTGCTGGGGCTTTTTTCTTTTTCTTCGCGCGGCGTGAACCTTGCTCATCACGTGCATCGGCAACATCTTCTGCCTCACGTGCATAAGTAGAAGTCGTAAGATGGTGATCCGCGGTTTCTTCGCGTTTCTTACGTTCTTCTTCTTCTTTTTTCCAGCGAGCTTCATTTTCTTCAGCTAGCTTTCTTGCCTCTTCTGCTTGACGTTTCGCTTCTTCTTCAGCTTTCTTCAATGCGGCCTCTTCTGCTTCTTTCTGCAGACGCTCAGCTTCGATGCGATCTTTCTCAGACTTAGCACTTTGCTCTGGGGTCATCTGCTGTTGTTTAGCTTTACGCTCTGCATCTGCTTTGCGTTTAGCTTCTTCTTTGGCTTTACGATCAGCGTCTTCTTTTGCTTTACGTTCTGCCTCTTGTTTCGCTTTTAATTCAGCGGCTTCTTGTGAAGCTTTTTGCTGCTCTTCGATACGCGCTTTTTCTTCAGCAGCTAGACGTTGCTGTTCTTGCTCTTGCTCCATTGCGCTCTTTTTCACGTAAGTACGTGTTTTGCGAACTTCAACTTGAACAGCTTTTGCCTTACCCGTAGAGCCCGTTACACTTAATGTGCTTTTGCTCTTACGTTGTAAAGTCATACGTGCTGGGCCATCTGAACCAGTACCACCGTGCGATTTGCTTAAGTGATCAAGTAACTGTGCTTTTTCAGCTTCAGTTACATTATCACCTGCTTTTTTAGTGATACCCGCTTGTGAAAATTGCTGAAGCAATTTATCAACAGTTGTACCTATATCGCCGGCTAGTTTTTCAACATTTACTTCTGCCATAGTGTGTAATACCTCCGTTAATAAATTACTCGTCTGCGAACCAACAAATATTACGTGCAGCCATAATTAGCTCACCTGCTTTTTCAGGTGTTAGCTCTGTAATATCTACCAATTCATCAATACCTTGCTCAGCTAAGTCTTCAAGTGTAACTACACCCTTGCTTGCCATAACAAATGCTAGATGACGCTCTAAGCCTTCAAGCGCAAGTAAGTCTTCTGCAGGCTCTACACCTTCTAAGCTTTCTTCCGTTTTAAGCGCTTTAGTGGTTAATGCATCTTTTGCACGTGAGCGCAGTAAATCAACCGTTTCTTCATCTAGGCCGTCGATTTCTAAAAACTCAGAAGCTGGCACATATGCTACTTCTTCAAGTGTTGAGAAACCTTCGTTGATAAGTAATGATGCAAATTCATCATCAATATCTAAGTTTTCAGTAAATAAGTTAATTAACTTATCTGACTCTGCTTCGTTTTTAGCGCGCATGTCTTCAACAGTCATTACGTTTAGTTCCCAGCCAGTTAATTGGCTTGCTAAACGAACATTTTGACCATTGCGACCAATTGCTTGTGCTAGGTTATCAGCTTCTACAGCGATATCCATTGAATGAGTGTCTTCATCCATTACGATTGAAGCTACTTCAGCCGGTGCCATTGCGTTAATAACAAACTGCGCTGGGTTGTCATCGTAAAGTACGATATCAACACGCTCGCCACCAAGTTCTGATGATACAGCTTGAACACGTGCACCACGCATACCAACACACGCACCTACTGGGTCAATACGCTTGTCGTTAGATTTAACGGCGATTTTAGCGCGTGAACCCGGATCGCGTGCTGCAGCACGAAGCTCAATCATTTCTTCGCCAATCTCTGGCACCTCAATGCGGAATAATTCCATCAGCATTTCTGGTTTTGAACGCGTTACAAATAACTGTGCACCGCGAGCTTCAGGTTTAACTTCGTAAAGAAGACCACGGATACGGTCACCCGGACGGAAGTTTTCACGTGGCAGCATATCGTCACGGTAAATAACCGCTTCTGCGTTGTTACCTAAATCAAGTACGATTGCATCACGTGTTGCTTTTTTAACGACACCTGTTACTAGCTCGCCTTCTTGATCTTTATAAGCTTCTACAACTAAGGCGCGCTCAGCTTCACGTACTTTTTGTAC
>NZ_DCYU01000019.1:0-21596 GCF_002331165.1 Pseudoalteromonas sp. UBA2102 | reverse complement strand
TCTTCAACATAATCACCCAGTTGCAAGTCAGGTTCTTCAACTTGAGCTGCTTCTAATGTGATTTCGCTGTAAGGGTTTTCTAAAGAACCATCTTCTTGAACTTCTGCAATCTGCCAACGACGGAACGTGTCGTAATCACCGGTTTTACGGTCGATTGATACACGTACTTCAATTTCGCCATCGTGTTTTTTCTTTGTCGCTGTTGCTAGAGCGAACTCTAACGCTTCAAAAATCTTTTCTTTTGGAACCGCTTTCTCATTGGAAACGGCTTCAGCAACCAATAATATCTCTTTTGCCATGGGTAATGCCTCGCTTGCCCTATTCCTTCGCACTCGAATTAAAACTTTGCGATGATGTTCGCACGTTCGATATTGCTAAGCATGATTAAGTGCTCTTCGCCATCGCTTTTAAGTGTGATCATATCACTGCTAACTGCTACTAAGTCGCCTTTAAAATTACGGCGACCGTCTTGTGGAAGCTTAGTACGCACGCGTACTTCCTCTCCTTGCGCCTTCTCGTAGTGATCTTGTTTGAATAATGGACGATCAACACCAGGAGACGATACTTCCAAATCATATTCGTTTGTAATTGGGTCTTCGACGTCTAAAATCGCACTAATTTGGCGACTCGCATCCGCACAATTATCAACAGATATTCCATCCTCATGGTCAATATAAACCCTTAAGGTAGAATGGCGGCCTGCTTGTACAAACTCAAGACCATGTAATTCAAAGCCTAACATTTCTACTGCAGGCGTAAGCATGGTTAATAAATCTTGCTCAAGTTTTGTCACGAAAATCCTCCATACAAACAAAAAAAGGGCTTATAGCCCTAAAATACTGAGTTTAAGTTTTGATTTAATGACAAAGCCATAAATCAATGGTGCAGATACAACAACGCCCCGAACCAAGCGGGGCGTCACACCAATAAAGCATAAAACTGTGTGGCCTCAGGCCAAGCTTGGCTGCGGGTCATTACACTGACCAAATTAAACTACATTAGCTTAAACGCAAAACGCGCATTACTTAGAATGCGCGATATAGAATTAGTAAGGATATACCTACTATAAAAATTGGTTGCGGGAGCCGGATTTGAACCGACGACCTTCGGGTTATGAGCCCGACGAGCTACCAGGCTGCTCCATCCCGCGCCAATAGATATTAAACCTAAAATTCAATATCGCTGTTAGTGGTTAATCAACCGCTAAACAATGGCGGCTATTATAAGGATATACGGGGTAATTAGCAACCATAATAACTAATAAGTTTGATAAAATCAGTGACCCCCCATTTTAAGCTTCACCAGTATGTACTATGATTATGCAGACGTTAAAATGGTAATCGTAACGTCACTAATATGTACGTAAAAAGCCATATATTCATAAATAAAATATCTAAAATTCATAAAACTGATACAATTTTGTGCTTTTTACGTTTAGATTACGTGCGATATTTGAGCAACGCACTATACTAAAAGCTCACCGATGTGGATAAAAATAAAAATTACAAAATTTAATGAGATTGCTAATGAATACTTATCAGCCACAGTTAATTAAAAGTTTGCATATAGTTAAGCCAAACTTTCATGCGTTTACCGCGCGCTTTCATGCAAAGCTTGAAGAGTCAAATATAACAATGCAGTACCCAAGTGCCGCTTATTTTAACGAAAAAAGTTATATTTTATATTGTGTTTTAGAACGTATAGTTAGGCATTTAGATAACCCATCTTCTGTTGCCCCATTTTTAACCTTTCACTTGCAATACTTAAAAAAGATGGGCGTTACACCAAAAGAAATATCGCTACTGTGCGATGCCTTTTACGATACCTTAAACGAGCACTTAGGGCGTTTATTCACCGCACAAACACAGTTTGCTTGGCAAAAAGCGCTTCGTTATTTTGAAAGCTTTGCTAATACAACCTTGTTTAACAAAACAAATGTTATTTCGCTTGAGCAAAAAATCACTCAACTTCGCTCAAGTAAGCTTTAAGTAACACAAGCTTTAGCTTTTATGCACGTATGAGCAAACTACCTAGATCCACGTTGTCGCTTTTTACGTACAACCAAATTTAGGTGGTCTATGGCTCATTATAAAGTGTTGCGCCTAATTTTAGGTGATCAACTTAATGCTTCGCATTCGTGGTTTAAAGAAAAAGAGCCTGATACGCTTTATTTAATTGCCGAGTTAAAACAAGAAACCAATTACGTTAAGCACCATGTACAAAAGTTATGTGCTTTTTTTTATGCGATGGAGCGTTTTGCTACAGCTTTACAAAGCGCGGATTACAGCACACTGCACCTCACCCTTGATGATACCCACCAAGACAAAACCTTGCCTGATTTACTCACGCGCATTGCTAATCAGTACCATTGCTCTGAAATACATTATCAATACCCTGATGAATTTCGCCTTAAAGCACAGTTAAGTAAATTTAAAAAAGAGTCTGATCTTCTTGTTAAAGCCTATGACACCGAGCATTTTATGCTGCCATTTGAGCGTATTAACGAGCGGTTTGAAAAAAACAAACATGTGACTATGGAGCACTTTTATCGTGCTATGCGCAAGCAATACGCTATTCTTATGGATGGGAGTAGCCCGCAAGGAGGTCAATGGAACTTTGATAGTAATAACAGAAACAAATTTAAAAAAGCAGATTTAAACGCTATCCCCCCGCCAAAATTATTTAATAACGATGTAAGCTCTATCATTAGCAGACTTAAAAAACATAACGTAAATTACTTTGGTGAAATAAATCCTCAGCAGCTGCCATGGCCGCTCACTCGCAAACAAGCCAAAACGTGTTTAGAGTATTTTTGTATCCACCTACTAAAAAATTTCGGCCAGTTTCAAGATGCAATGACCGACCAAGTTACAAATAACGCTAGCTTGTACCATAGCCGTTTATCATTTGCTTTAAACGCCAAGTTAATCCACCCGCTGTACGTTATTAGGCGTGTAATTGACGAATTTAATGCTCATCCCGACACAATTTCGATTTCTCAAGTAGAAGGCTTTGTTAGGCAAATTTTAGGTTGGCGTGAATATGTTCGCTGTATATATTGGGCAAACATGCCCGACTATGCACAAAAAAACCAATTACAGGCTAACCAGTCGTTACCGGGGTACTTTTGGCAGGGTAATGTAAAAATGAACTGTTTAAGCCACGCATTAACGCAGAGCTTAGACACCGCATACGCTCATCATATTCAAAGATTAATGATCATTGGTAATTTTTGCTTATTAACAGGCATCGACCCTAATGAAGTCGACCAGTGGTATTTAGGGGTTTATATTGATGCCATTGAATGGGTTGAAATGCCTAACACCCGTGGCATGAGCCAATTTGCAGATGATGCCATTATTGCCACTAAACCCTATGCAGCCAGTGGTAATTACATCAATAAAATGAGCGATTACTGCAAAAACTGTCATTATGATGTTAAGCAAAAAGTAGGTGAGAAGGCGTGTCCTTACAACAGCTTATATTGGCAATTTATGGATAAACACCGCGCATTACTTGAAAAAAATCCACGTATTGGCATGGTTTATAGAAACTGGGATAAACAAACACCTCAACTTCAACAGCAGACCTTAGCCCAAGCAAATTATTATTTAACGCATATAAACGAGTTATAAAAACGAAAAAGCCGCCTCAGTTGAGGCGGCTACAATCAGGGAAAATGTTTATTAGCGATTATTTACCTTCGATTAGGTTTCCACCGCCAATTTCAATTTTACGAGGTTTAAGTGCTTCTGGGATTTCGCGCTCTAGATCAATGCTAAGCAGACCGTTGGCTAAATCGGCACCGAGTACTTTTACATGATCCCCAAGTTGAAACTTACGCTCAAAGTTACGTTCCGCAATACCTTGATGAATAAACTTGCGCTCTTCATTTTCATCTTTGTTTGGTTTAGTGCCTGCAACTTTTAAAGTGTTGTTCTCTGACTCAATGGTCAGTTCATTTTCACTAAAACCAGCAACGGCCATAGTGATTCTGTATTTGTCTTTATCTAGTGCTTCGATATTATAAGGAGGAAAGCTAGGCTGCTTGTCTGTACGAGCTGCCGCATCCATTAAAGATGCTAAATGATCAAAGCCGATGAATGAACGATAAAGTGGTGATAAGTCTACTGTACGCATAATAATATCCTCATATTTAAGCGATATAATGTTGTTACTTTTCGTTTGAACAAGTACAACATAATTAAATTAATAATATAAATTTCAATAACTTCTGTATTTTTTGGGACCCATCAGGCGTCCTCACTAAACTATTTATGGGCAGTAAAATAGTTTTCAAGTAATTAAATTAAAAAAAGTGAAAAAAAATAAAAAAGGGCACAAAAATGTGCCCTCTTCGTATATTCATCAAATTACTCAATACACGTTACTTAATAAAAGTACCGCGAATTGGGTAGTCGTTTTCGCGTGAAAATTTAATACCGCCTAGCACCTGCTTAAGGCTTGGGCGAACAAATGGACTATTTGATTTATCAAGCATCTGTACTTGGTTATCTTCGTTTAAGACAATAATACAAGGCTCAGCAAATGGGTGATCTGTTTCAGCATCACTGCGCGGTTCACTAATGTATAAGCCTAAATCAGTCATTTGCTCAATGGTTAAATTGTAATAAAGAGGGAAATTTACGTCTATTTTTTCAAGATGCTTTTTAAGCTGCTCTTCGCTATCGCCACTTACTGCTACAACTTCTACACCTGCGCTGGCAAAATCGTCATGCATTGTTGCAAGCTCATTGAGTTGCTCGGTACATTTAGGGCAATGCTGGCCTCTGTACACCACTATCATTTTCCAAGGTTTGTCGCTTACGCGGTCAACTAAATTCACGTCATTGTTATCTAAATCGCTTACCACTAAAGGCTGCATTACACTCGCTGGCTGTAAATTAACGTTACTCATTATGATCTCCTTTTACTATTAAACTTAGGGTGTAGTAATAGAGCTTAGGGTATCTTTGTTTATTTCAACCATGAAAATGTAACTGAGAACGAAATGGCAGGCGACTCGCTTTTATTAAGTAGCCTTGTTTAATATGATTAGGAGAATTATAAGCTGTAAGCAGAATAATAAAATGTTAGATAAAACAGGCATCTTGCTCTTTTTAAGTAGCATTAGCACAGTATAAACACCAAGAAGATGTGAGCAAGAAGCGTAAAGCTAACTCCAGCCTTTTATTTTTCTGTAAATAGTCGAGGCGCTTACGCCTAAATAGGCCGCAGCAAGTGGAATGTTATCATCGCATACGGCTATTGCCGACTCTATTGCCCTTTTTTCAACTTGCCACAGGGGCTCTATGTCGTGTACGCCCATAAGCGAGTTAGTTTGTATTTGCTCTGCAGATTGAGACGAGCTGGTATTTTTGATTGGAATAGCAGAATTAACACCAAATGAGCTTGGCAACATATCTAACTCAACTACGTCACCCTCGTTGATAACAACGATATTTTCGATAACATTTTGCAGCTCGCGGATATTACCGGGCCAATCGTAGTTGCAAAAAAGGTTTTCAACTTCTTTTGAAAAGCGATGGAATAACTTAGCGTTACTTTCACTTTTTTGCTTTAAAATATGCTTTGCAAGCAACATTATATCGCCAGCTCGCTCGCGTAGCGGAGGTAACTTTACAGGAATAACATTAAGCCTATAGTATAAATCTTCTCTAAAACGCCCTTCGGCAACTTCAACTACAGGGCTTCTATTTGTTGCACACACTAGCCTTACATTACTGTGTAAAACCTCGCTACTACCTACCCGATTAAACGCACCCGTTTGTAAAAAACGCAATAACTTAGCCTGTAGGTTGAGCTCCATTTCACACAGCTCATCTAAAAATAAAGTACCGCCGTTTGCAACTTCTACAGCCCCTTTCCTGTCACTTAGCGCTCCGCTAAAGGCCCCTTTTACATGGCCAAAAAACTCTGACTCAAATAACTCTCCTGGAATAGCAGCACAGTTAATTGCAATAAACGGCCCTTCACTTCGTGGGCTAGTGTCGTGCAAAGTTTGCGCGCACACCTCTTTACCTGTGCCACTCTCACCTGTAATAAAAACACATGCTTTGCTTCGCGCCGCACTATCTAAAAGCCTAAACACCGTTTGCATTGCTAACGATTCACCAATAAACCCGGAAGTGTTTTGCGCTTTTTGTTCTTGAATTTTAACTGCAGGAGGTGCTTTTTGCGAAAGCGCGCTATCTACGGCGCTCACTAAGCGCTGGCCTGAAAACGGTTTTTCTAAAAAATCAAAACCACCTAAACGCATTGCCTCTACTGCAACATCAATAGAGCTATTTGAGGTGATCATGACTACGTTAGCGGGCTTTTCTTGCTTTTTAACAAACTGCAGCACTTCTAAGCCACTAATATCGGGTAAACAAACATCTTGGACAATGACATCAGGCATCATCTCTTTTATACCTACCAAGGCAGAGTAGCCATCGGTAAAGTGTTTACATTCGTGCCCTGCTTGCTCTAATTGACTCGCATAAAGAGCCCCGCTTGCAATGCTGTCTTCTACTATGTAAACCAGTGATTTTTTTTGAGAATCGTTCATGGCAGAGCCTTTTAGGTAATATTATTAGCAATAACTTGGTATGCAGCGTGGGTTTTTTCTAGATTATGTTGAACGATCTG
Source organism: Pseudoalteromonas sp. UBA2102 (assembly GCF_002331165.1). NCBI lineage: Bacteria > Pseudomonadati > Pseudomonadota > Gammaproteobacteria > Alteromonadales > Pseudoalteromonadaceae > Pseudoalteromonas > Pseudoalteromonas sp. UBA2102. Next base: position 14,945 of record NZ_DCYU01000019.1, on the reverse strand, counting down.
AGCAGCGTGAATATTTTCATCAATGGTAACGGGGGGGTAATCATGTAATTGACTGGCAAGGGCTGCCAAAGTTAATGCGCCATATAGCGCCGCAGAATTTTTAAGTACGTGCATTATATCTTTAATATTATCTTCATCTTGCTCATCAATTGCATTTTTAAGACGAACTCGCATTTCTTCTAATTCATTAATAAATAAGTTTACCAGCCTTACTAAAGTGAGTGAGCCAACATCTTGCTCTAATTGCGCTAGCACATGAGCTTGAGTGATGGTGTTATCAATATATTCTTCAGGTATTGGCATATTAGGCCTTTATTTATTATTGTGATACAAAGCTTTTATACTTTTAGAGTAAGTCGTTTTTCGCATTTTGCAAATCTGAACATTAAGTTAAGTGTACATTTTTACCCATGTCGCCGTATTATTAGCTAAACTGCTTGGTCTTCCGAGTAAGTAACCTTGTGCTACATCACACCCTAGCTGCTCTAATATTTGTAATTGCTCGCGCTGTTCAATCCCCTCAGCAATGGTTTCTAACCCGAGTCTTTGCGCCATAGCAATAATTGCGCTACACAGGGTAAAGTCTTCATTGTTCGTTGTAATGCCACTTATAAAGCTGCGATCTATTTTTAGCCCATCAATATTAAACTGCCTTAAAAGGCCTAAAGAGGCATAGCCCGTTCCAAAATCGTCTAGCCAAATTTTTACCCCTTCTTTATGAAAATGCTCAAATGTTTTAGCAATACGCTGCGGACTTTTTATTAATGCTGTTTCTGTTAATTCTACTTTTATAGCTGCGGGGTCTATTTTATACTTATCAAGTAAGCTCATTACTTTAGAAAACACATCCCCTTCAATAATTTGTACCGGCGAAATATTCAATGAAATAGTTATATCATTCATACCTATTTTTCTCATTTGGCTTAAATCGCTTAGGGTTTGCTTAAAAATCCAATCACCTAAATCTAAAATCATACCTGACTGTTCTACATGCGGAATAAATTCATCTGGGCCAACAACACCATAGCGTGAAGATTCGCAGCGCACTAATGATTCAAAGCCAACTAATTGCCCACTTGTTAAAGATACAAGCGGCTGGTACACCATATTAAAACAATGGTTTTTCATTGCATGAGCCATAATTTGCTCAAGTTCATGCCAGCGTGCAATGTTGACCGTATTGATAGGCTCTAAACTTTTAAAAGCATTCATAAATTTCTCCACAAATAAGGGCTCACCGTAAGCTTGTTACATAAATTGCAAATTGCAGACCAAAACGACCCGTCAAAATAAAAAATAAACACATAAAATTCAATTAGTTAAAAGTGGGCTGTTAGTCTAAAATTATTGATAGGTATATTTGCATTTTGCAAATCACACTGACACGCAAGCTGATTTAAAGTGGGAGCAGGAGTAAGCGATGGTTTGGGTATAAAGTGGCTTTAAAAATAAAAAGGCTGACCTAATTGCTTAGAGTCAGCCGAAATAAATACTAAAGGAGAAGTATTGTTTAGTTGTTTAAACCTTGTGTGCCTGATTGGGCAGATTGCTCATCTATGTTTTGAGCGTAGTTTAATGTGTTGCTTTCAATATTGGCATTATCTAAATCACTATTGCTAAATTTATTGGTGAACATCTCGGTATTGCCTTTATTAACAGGTTCAATAGTAACGGTGCCTCGCAGTGCTGTTGCACCAACAATAACAGCTGCAACAATAATAATAGACAGCACCATTAACTCTGGCGTAAGAACAAAAGACATTTTTTTTGGTTGCTGTTTAACTTTAGTATTAGTTTGCATAATGGACACCCTTAAAATTGATTTAACTACTTAGCAAATTTATATCAACGATAACTTCGCTCTACTTGGTGTTTATATTGCGAAAGCCATGCCATAATAAATTTAATGATGATAAAAAATTTAAGTCTTTATAAATCAATGGGTAAATGAATTACTTTGATAGGGAGAATAAAAAATAGCTGAGCGGATATTTGAATTATGAGATTCAATTTCATTTTGATTTGCAAAATGCAAACCAAATTAAAAATAACTATTAAGAACCAACCTACACAACCCAATCAATTAAAAAGGATTAGTATTTCAGCATTATTTACAGTTTTGCTTAATACATTAAGGCTTTTTAGGCAGTAAAAGTAATTGACTACGCATTACTCAATGCCATCGCTTTTTTTGAGAAAACAGTCAATTTTAACCTTTTTAGGTTAAATTTTTGCTAAACCCACTATTTATGTTTATTTACTTAACAACTAAAACTTTAATCAAAATACCTTAAGGCCATCTATAACTATTAACCTAAAAGCACGGTTGCATTGCTTGTTACTTTAATAATGACCAAATTTCGTTAATGCGCTCTAACTTAGAGTGTTTAGCGTCATTAAGTTTTGGTAAGTATTGATTTAAGAGCAAATTGAGTTTTTCGCTAATAATTGGTTTAGCTAAATAGTCATTCATTCCTGCTTTAATAAAACGCTCTTTATCACCATGAATCGCATTCGCTGTTAACGCTATAATAGGGGTGACAATAGCTAACTCTCTGATTTTTTTAGTGGCAGAAATACCGTCTAAAATTGGCATCTGAATATCCATAAATATTAAATCTATTGTTTGCGTTTTAACTTTTTCAATCGCCTCTTGCCCATTACTGGCTATTTTAACTAAGCACCCTTGCTGCTCTAAAAATTGCTGAATCACAATTTGGTTATTTTTATTGTCTTCAACCACGAGTACGTGCGTACCTTTAAATGGCTGAGCATTAATAGTGGTTGTGTTTAGTGTAGTTTCTTTTTTATTAGTAAAAATAATATCAAGATGAAAAAGCTCTTCCTCAAGCGCAGCAATCGCTCTGGGTAAATGCGAAGGCTTAAAAGGCCCATTAAACATCAACATACCAGAGCTCGGCGCCTCTGTTTTTTGGTTTTTACCCAGTAGGTCTATGAGTAATAAACACGGTTTATTTAGGCTCTTGTGACTTTTTAAAAATTGTTGCGCTGCGTCTAAATCGGCTTTGTTAGTGGTAACAATAGCGTCGGGCGTATCGATACTGTCTAGCTTTTCGATGTTTTCAAGGCGTGAAAAATCTATCGAATGGCGAGTAAGCATATGCTCTATCGCATTGTTTAATGGCAAGTTTTTACTTATCACACACACATAGGGCTTTTTGGCTCTGGCAGAAAAGCCTTCTCTTTGCACCTGCTCGCTTGTATCTATTAATAAAGGGTAATTCACAATAAACTCACTCCCTTTACCAAACTGCGAGTTAACAGTAATGCTGCCCCCTGCAGCATCACATATTTGCTTACATATGGCTAAACCTAAGCCACTGCCGCCATATTCCCGAGTGATAGAGTTATCCGATTGTATAAACGGCTTAAACATACTCTCGAGCTTGTTTTGCGCAATCCCTATTCCTGTATCTTTAAAGCTAAGCTGCAACGTAAATTTATTATTTTCAAACTCAACACACTGTGCTGTCACTATAAGTGAACCCTTTTGAGTAAACTTAATGGCATTTGAGAGTAAATTTATTGCAATTTGCCTTGTACGACCATGATCGCCCACCACCTGCGCAGGAACATCAGGGTGCAGATCAAAAATAAGTTCGAGGCCTTTTTGCACGGCGCTTTCACTTACAATATCGATAGCCTCTTCTAAGCAAATATCGAGGCTAAATGGCTGATTATCTATTGAGATTGCTTGTGCTTCAAAGCGTGAGTAGGTCAGCACGTCATCTAAAATACTCAATAATGCATCTGAACTTGTTTTAATCATTTGGGTGTAACGTTTTTGATCTGTTGTGAGCCCCGTGTCGTGTAAGATATCTGCACAGCCAATCACTGCATTTAAAGGTGTGCGTATTTCATGGCTTATATTGGCCATAAAGCGACTTTTAGACTCAGCCAACGATTCAGCCTGGTGCTTAGCATCTAAGAGTATTTGTTCAGCTATCACACGTTCTTGAATATCAACCACGGTCGCCGCTATAGACGTTAAGTGTGTGCCATTAAATGAGGTAATGGGTGTGAGGGTCATTTCAACCCAATTTGGCTCATTAAGCGCGTTGGTTAACCTAATATCCAAACGTTTAACTTCTCGATTGCCACTACTGTAGCCTGTAAGAGCTGTGTTTAGCTTTTCCACATCCTCACCCATTACAAAATTAGCAATGGGTAAGCCAAGGTGTTTATTTATGTCTGTTTGGAAAAAATCTTGCCATGCTTTGTTCATAAACAATAACCCGCCCTGCGCATCTAACCTCAATACAATATCAGGGATGTTATCGACTACAGAGTGGTAGTTATATTCTATTTCTGCCATGGCTTGTTCAGCTTTTACACGCTGGGTAATGTTGGTTTCTATGGCTATAAAATGCTTAACATTACCGTCATCATCTTTTACAGGGGTAGCATCAATAGCAACCCAGTATTCGTTTTTATTTTTATCATAATTAACGGTTTCTATTTGAAAAGGCTCGGCATTTTTAATCGCTTTAGCCATTAACTGGCGCGACTCTAGGCTTGTTTTAGGCCCTTGCAACAGTTTACCGGGGCTAAGCCCGATGACTTCTTCACATTTATAACTAGTAAGCGTTTCAAAGCTTTTATTAACCCATTCTATTTTGCCAAATCGGTCGGTAATTATAACTAAATTATTGGTGTGGCTTGCCACTAAAGAAAGTCGCTTAGCGTACTCTTGTTGCTGGGTGAGTAAGTATTGGTAGTCTTTATGTCGTTGAATGTCGTGTAACGAGCCAATAAACCCGCCGCTATCGTCGCAAGCCAAGCGCATTTCAAACCAGTTAGTAAGGCCGTCATTATTTTTTACTTGCAGCTCTATACTGGCACTAAAAACGCCTTCAAAAATAGACTCAATATACGCTGACAGCTTTAACGAGTCTTTGGTCTCTAACAGCGATGTGATTTTTTTACCTATGAGCATGGCCGGCGTAAAACCCAACTTATTAAGCCATGCTTCGTTCACGTAGCTAAACACTAAATGTTTATCACATTCAAATACACATTCATCAAGTAAGGCAAGTAACTTAGTTTGCCTGCGGGTGTTTGCAGAAAGCTGCTCTATTAGCGCGTAATGAACTTGTACTTGTAGCTCGTCTTTTTCTTCCATATGCGCCTCATTCATTTACTAATTCTGTGTGGCTGCACACCTTGGCATAAAGCGGAAAAACCTCTTCACAGTAAAATGATTGCTCAAACGGCGTTCTGCTTGATGTACAGTCATTAAGTACCGTCACATTAAAGCCAAGCTCTACCGCTGAACGCGCCGTAGAGTCAATGCAAATAGAGGTCACCGTGCCTGCTAAAACAATGTTAGTGATGCCATTTTTATTAAGCACATTTGCAAGCTCTGTATGAGTAAACGCATTTAACCCGCGTTTACCGGGTATTTGCATAATACGTCTGCCATATTTATCAAATTCTTTAATGCCTTGAGCACCATAAGAGTCGGCTTTAAAAGCCCCTACTTCGGCAATCACTTTTAAAATACCAATTGGGTTTTTAAGCTCGCTATAATCTTGTGTAAAGTGAATAGGCGTACTGAGCACTAATGCAAATTTATCTATGTATTTGTCTAGCAGCGCTAACGTGTTATTTACCACGCCGGTTACTCTTGATGACTCTTCAACCACTTGGTATAAAATGCCATCAGGCGAAAAGTAATCATTTTGAAAACCAATGAGCAGCAAAGCTGTTTTTGATAAATCGTTCATAACGTCCTCCTAAACGGGCCTTTAGGCAGCTTGCCAAGGCTTAATAAACTCTTCTAATACAGCTTTTGTTACCGGTTTTTGAAGATAGTGCGTCACCCCTTTTTCGAACAACTGAGCAATTTGTTGCTCCTCAGTAATGCCCGTTAAAATAACTTTTGGCGTGTTGTCGTTTGGGGTGTTTTGTTTAATAAGCTGCTGAGCTACATCACTGCCAAACATACCTGGCATACGCTCATCTAACAGCAGTAAATCGAAAGGTTCTTGCTGGGCAATAAGTAAGGCACTTGAGCCATTTTCTGCACAGGTTACTGCGCAGCCAAGCATTTCAAGCATGACTTTGGTCGCAACTTGGCTTGGCAAGCTGTCATCAGCAACCAATACAGATAATTTGCTGTGGGTATTTAAATTATTAACCGCATTTACTAAGTCAGTATCAAAAAACGGCCACGCCAATACAGGTTGAGAAATAGCGTGATGGCTTTGCAGCTCACTGAGCGCATTAAATGCGCAAATTTTTATACTCTGAGACGCCCCATTATTTAAAAAATCACTCGCAAGTTGCTCTGCAGATAGGTGACGCGCATCTTCAATTTTTAAAGCGTTGGTGTGGTTGCTGTCGGCGAGTTTTAACCCATAGTTTTGCGCACTTAAATTAACTAGGTAATGAATGCTTTGCTCTAAGTCGTCTTTACTATTAGCTGCGCTAATAAACTCTTTGTTTGTATCTACCGATGAAATTGGCTCACGGGTTGCTAGTAAACCGTGTATATCAATGGTGTGCATTTCAGGATTCGAATCTACCCAGTAATTTAAATTAATACCCTGTAAATTGGCCTCTACTGTTAGCACAAAATGGCTTTTAGCGGCTTTTAGCGAAGGTAAAATAAACGCTTCACACTGGATAATCATTTGCTCAGGAGACACCTGTAAACAAATATAATTACACTGTAATTTGTTGATGAGTGTAATTGCCACATTTGTGTTGTCTGCTTTGCAAAAGCGGGCAATTACCCCTTGAATAATTTCTAAAACATGGCTGTTATTACTCATCATCGTTCCTAATAAGAATGGCTCTGTAGTTAAATATCAATTTACATGCCACTTGCAGCGCCTTTACTAATACGATGAATTCATTAGATTTAAAAATTACACATCCTTTACATAAATGCGCTTTTGCAAATTGCAATTCAAAATGCATGGCAAATGAGTAATTAAGCGAGTTAACAGTAAAACAGAATTAACCAATCGATTTTTTGCGCTTTAAATTATTAATTAATCGTTTAATATGAAGCCAACTAAATTGAGGAGAGTATTATGCTTACAGTAATTTTTGGCCGCGAAGGCTGCCCATTTTGTGTACGTGCTAAAGATGTTGCCGAGCAACTATCAAATGAGCGTGATGATTTTAAGTTTCGTTACATCGATATTATCAAAGAAGGCATTAGCAAAGCGGATTTAGAAAAGTCTGCAGGAAAACCATGCCCAACTGTGCCACAAATTTTTGTAGATCAAACTCACATTGGTGGATTTACTGAATTTGAAGCTTACGCAAAAGAAAATCTAGGCCTATATAAATAACGCTTTGTATATAGCTTGTTAACCAGTTTAAAAAATCAAATATTTAAACTGGTTAAATTTCGACCAACATCAACCACATACAAATTAGTTGTAATTTATACAAGCAATTGCCTCGTATTTCCTATACAATGCGCGCCTCTTTAAATTCGTTGAGGCGTATTAATGTCAGAACCAGTCACGTTTGAATCTCTAAATCTTTCTCCTGCAATTTTAAAGGCAGTTGAAGAGTTGGGTTACAAGACACCATCTGAAATCCAAGCTCAATGTATACCGTTATTGCTAGAAAGAAAGGACGTACTGGGACTAGCACAAACGGGTACAGGTAAAACTGCAGCATTTGCACTGCCGTTACTAAACAATATTGACCCGTCTGTGAAACAGCCACAGATCCTTGTACTCACACCAACACGTGAGCTTGCGATCCAAGTTGCTGAGGCATTTGAACAATATGCAAAAGGTACTCGTGGTGTTGAAGTATTAGCACTGTACGGTGGCCAAAGCTACAGCATTCAATTAAGCGCACTTCGTCGTGGCGCACAAATTATTGTTGCTACTCCGGGTCGATTAATCGATCACATAAACCGTGGCACTATCAAGTTTGATGCTTTACAAGCACTTGTACTTGATGAAGCCGATGAAATGTTACGTATGGGCTTTATCGATGATGTTGAAAACATCATGGAAAAAACACCGCGCGAAAAGCAAACATGTCTTTTCTCTGCGACCATGCCTAAGCAAATTCAAAACATCAGCAGCAAATATATGAATAACCCTGAACAGGTTCATATATCTGCGCGTAACTCAACTGTATCATCTGTTGAGCAAGTGTTTTGGAATGCACACGTACATAAAAACAAAGCCATTGTTCGTTTCTTAGAAGCAGAGCAATACGAAGGTGCTATTGTTTTCGTACGTACACGTAACGACACTGTGCAACTTGCTGAGTTACTAGAGCGCGAAGGTTTCTCTGCTGCGCCACTTAATGGTGACATGAACCAGCAAGCACGTGAACGCACGGTAGATCGCTTAAAAAGCGGTATGCTAAACGTTGTTATTGCAACAGACGTAGCAGCACGTGGTCTTGATGTAGACCGTTTAAGCTTAGTTATCAACTACGATATTCCACAAGACTCAGAAGCCTACGTTCACCGTATCGGCCGTACAGGTCGTGCTGGTCGTACTGGTAAAGCAATTTTATTTGTTAAGCATAACGAACGTTACTTGCTTAAAAATATTATTCGCCATACTAAGTCTGAAATTGCACAAGTTGAGCTACCTACAGCTAAAGTAGTTGAAGAAAAACGTATTAATGCGTTAAAAGAAAAGCTTACGCTTGCTCTTGAAAACAAAGACATTACGTTCTTCAATGAAGTTGCTGCTAGCATGGCACAAAAACTAGACTTATCTTTAGAAGACCTAGCGGGTGCATTACTGTGTTTAGCACAGCAACAGTCGCCAATTAAAGTTGAAGAAGTTAAGATTCAACCTCGCAACGAGCGTAATACACGTAACGAGCGTGGCGATCGTAATGACCGTCGTCGTAACGAACGTGGTGACCGCCCTGAGCGTAAACCTCGCGAGCGTAACAGCCGCGATGCAGGCCCTATGGATACTTACCGTATCGAAGTGGGTCGTGAGCACGGTGTACAGGTTAAAAACATTGTTGGCGCGATTGCTAACGAAGCTGATATCTCAAGCAAGTTTATTGGTGACATTCGTCTACACGACAGTCACAGTACGGTACAATTACCGCAAAACATGCCTAAAGATGTACTTGATCACTTCCAAAAAGTGTTTATTTGTAAACGCCCAATGGGTATGACACTAACACAAGATCAAGGCCCAGCTGAGCCACGTGGTGAACGCGCTGAGCGCCCAAGTGGTGATAAAAAGCGTAGCTTTAACAAAGACAACCAACGCGGTGATAAGCGTGGCGGTCCTCGTAAAGAACGTCGCCCTGTGAGCTTCACATCTAACTAGGCTTTATAGCTTACGTTATAAAAAACCTTGCCACGAAAGTGCCAAGGTTTTTTTGTTTTAAAGCCACTGCTTTTGTAAAAAATAAAAATTCTGTAAACTAAGAAAAAACTATAATTCACGGATGAATTAAAATTGAAAAAATATTATGACAACTTGCTCTTTGCAGCAATAATAAGCTTTCCAATACTGAGCATTGCAATGCTTATGTTAATGGATTTTACCGACCCGCCATTTATCGAAAATAAAATTTATGAGGCTATTTTTTATATAGCGCTTCCTATTTTTTGCGGGGCATCATTTATCTATCTCCATGTACTTGTAATCAAAAAATATAGACGTTGCAGTGACTATAGAGAGCACCTTAAAGATAGCTTTTCAGATACAAAAATGAAGTTATCATTAATCTTCATCTACCCATTACTCCCTTTGTTAATCTATGCAACTCTCTATTTTTTACTCTCTGCCCCCATTGAGTTATGGGCTTACTACACGCAAGGCGATTATTGGTATAAGGAATATATCCTCACTGATGTACAAGAGTGTGGCACTGAGTATGAGGATAGTTGTACTCGTTTATACTTTAAAGACCCTACAACTAACAAAACGCACGATTTTAGATGGTACGACGATAAATCTACAATAATGAATAACAAAAACGATTATGTGTATATTGTTGGTGAGGCCAGTTTGTTTGGCTATATAGTGAGAGAATTAGAAAGGTAATTAAAACTTCTTTTTACATTGCAGCAATTTTATATAAAAACCTCACTCAAGTGAGTGAGGTTCATAAATTAAGGTTTAAGTTAAGGTAACGCCGGATAAACGTAACTCGCATCTAACCCTAACGGAATACCGAGTGCCCAATACCCTAGTAAGAAAATACTCCAGCCAATCATAAACGCGATTGAGTAAGGGATCATAAGCGCGATGAGCGTGCCTATACCAGTATCTTTTACGTACTTTTGGCAGTACACCACAACCAATGGGAAATACGGCATGAGTGGCGTAATTATGTTTGAGCTAGAGTCTCCGATTCTGTAAGCCGCTTGGGTTAAATCGGGTGATATACCTAGCTGCATTAACATTGGTACAAAAATAGGTCCCAGTAATGCCCATTTTGCTGAGCTTGAGCCAACGAACAAGTTTACAAAGCCGGTTAAAAATATAATACCCACAACCATTACGGCGCTGGGTAACTCCATTGCTTTTAAAAGCTGCGCCCCTTCAATGGCCATTAATGCCCCTAAGTTAGACTTTGAAAACGCAGCAATAAATAACGCACAAAAAAACGCCATTACAATGTAATAAGCCATGCCACTCATCGCGGTACTCATCGCATCTATCATATCTTTTGAGTTTTTAAAGGTACCAACGGTAAAACCATACACGGCACCGGGTATCCAAAATAATAAAAAGATTAAAGGCACGATAGATTGCATCAGGGGCGATCTAAAATTAGTTAGTGAGCCATCAGCACTGCGCAATGCTGAATCGGCAGGAGCGGATACAAACGCAAGTAAAGCAAGCCCCGCAATCATTACGCTACTGGCTATAAAAAAAGCGCGTTTTTCATCACTTTTAGCTTCATCAAACGCGGGTAAGTTTTGGGTGTCTTCATTAAGTGCTGTGTTTTTTAACCGAGGCTCTATTATTTTGTCAGTGATATACCAGCCTAATAACACAATAAATAAACTCGAGGCAGAAGTGAACGCCCAGTTATTAAGGGGGTTAATCGACATATCGGGGTTAATAATTTGCGCCGCACTTTGGGTAAAGCTTTGCAGTAATGGGTCTATTCCTGATGGAATAAAGTTAGCGCCAAATCCACCACTCACACCAGCAAATGCGGCTGCAATACCCGCTAATGGGTGTCGCCCTGCGGCAAAGAAAATAACACCCGCTAATGGGATCACTAATACGTAGCCAGCATCGGTTGCTGTATGGCTTACAATAGCTACCAAAATGACTGAAGGGGTTAGCAGTTGCCTTGGGGTAACTTTAAGCATTAGCTTAAGGCCTGTATTGATATAACCTGAGTGCTCAGCCACTCCCACACCTAACATGGCAACCAGTACCACCCCTAGCGGTGCAAAGCCTGTAAAGGTTTTTACCATAGAAGATAAAAATGAGGCGAGTGAGTCGCCCTCTAATAGGTTATTTACAACAATGGCTTGGCCTGTCCGTGGGTCTAACGCGTCAAAGCTCACCCCCGACAGTAACCACGAGCACAACCAAATAAGTAACATAGCGAATAAGAAAATAATCGCCGGATCGGGAAGTTTGTTACCAACTCGCTCCACAAAGTTTAAAAAACGCGCGATTAACCCTGTAGGTACCGCAGCTTGATTATTATTGTTCATTTAAAGCTCCCAAAATAGGTTTAAGTAACAATATACTATTAATGTGTAACAGTAAATTAACCAATAAATCTATTATGGGCACAAATAGAGCATAAAAAAACGCGGCTTCGTTATCGTCGCCGCGTTTTTATAATTGTGAACTAAACATCGGTTAAGCGAGGGCTTTCACTTCTTCCCAAAGCCTAACAACCAAGGTTTTATCTTCTTCGTTTAGCTCGCCATTGCGGTATGCTTTTACTAAGCTTTGTTCCACGGTTTCGTTGAGCTCATCAATAGAGATTGTCAGCTCTTCTACTTCTGCATAACCTACTGCAAGGTCGTAATGTCCGCGCAAGTAACCACCAGCGAACAGCTCATCATCTGTTGCTTTAATTACTAAATCATCAAAGTATTGCTGCGCAGCATCAATATAATTCACTAAACTCATTGTGTTACTTCTCCTGGTTTTCATAACCGACAGCATACATAATATGGTCGTTATAGCCGGTGGTTACTTTAATGTAACCTGTTAATTCATCATCTAAAGCGCTGTCGCCGGTGTCACAAATAAGTGGACGCCCGTTCAACGCGTGTAATTTGGTTTTAGTTGCCACCACAATAATGTTTTCTTTGCCAATGGTGCGAATAAGCTCAGGGCTTAGCTGCTGATTCCCTCGACCAAAAATATGGCCTTGCCCGCCTATTAATGTAATCACTAATTGAGTAGCTTGCCCGTGCGTGTACTCAAGTAGCTGTTTAGCAGTTAAGTCTTGCGCAACTAGGGTTTGATCTTTAATTAAATCTACGCCTAATAGAGTATTATCTAGCCCCATTTCTTGCATTATTGCTTCAACAGTTGAGCCACTACCCATAATGTAATAGGTGTCTTCATCCATTTCGCTCACCACATGCGCGGCAATGTCGGCAAGTACTAATTCATCTGTTTCTTTACCACCATTTTTAACCGCTTGTACATAACGTACTTCGCTTGGTATTTGCATTTCACCGTAGCGCTTAGCTTTTACGGTGCCTTGCCTAAACGCCTCTTCGTCAATATCCATTACATCGGCATCTGCAAGTGTAACTAGCTCGCCTTTTACTAGCATTTCTACTACGCGCCCTGCTGCTTTAGGTGTAATTGCATATACGCCAGAGTGAATTTTACAGCCAGCAGGTATACCCAGCACTGGCACGGTATCTTCTATGGCATGACAAATATTGCGCGCAGTACCATCGCCACCAGCAAACAGGACTAAATCTACGCCTAAATTTTTAAGTAGTTTAGCGCTAGCCTCTGTATCATCGGCGCTTGTTACGGTATTGGCGGTATAAACTACCTCAACATTGAAGCCTAGTCCGCGGGCTGCTTTTTCGCCCATATCGCCATTTACAGTATAAATTGTTAACTGCTCTTTATAGGGTACAAGTACTTCTAGGGCTGCCTGTGTGCGGCTGTTAGCTTTGGCTTGCGCACCCAGCTCAATTGCTTTTGCAGCAGTGTTTTCGCCATCACTGCCTTTTAAAGCAACGCTGCCACCAAGTCCTGCAACAGGGTTAATAATTAAGCCTAACTTAAACTGCATTTTGTAACTCCTGAGGGTGGTGCCAATTAAATTGTTGAGCGGTTAACGGCCACGGTGTTTTATAAAAATCACTTAACGCTTTTAATAATGCATGGGTACGTGCGTTAACTCCCTGCTCTAATAACATTAATACTTGCTGGTGTACTCGCGCCTGAAAATCAAACCGGCAAGTTTGCTCACCGTTCAAGTTATCTACCGACACATTAAAATCAAAGCCAGCAGCGGTGCTGAGCAGCCACTCTATGGCTTGTGGTTTTATTTCTACGTTTTCAAATTCAGCTTGCTGGTGTTTATCTCGCCCATCTGGGCAGTACCAATACCCATAATCTTCAAGCTCTCTGCGTTTATTGCCAGCCACTAACCAATGCGCTATTTCATGTAGGGCACTGGCGTAAAAGCCGTGGGCAAATACAATTTGATTAAAACTATGGGTATTATTGGCAGGTAGATAAACAGGCTCATCATCGCCTTTTACTAAGCGAGTGTTATGGCTTTGATAAAAAACACTATCGAAAATAGATATAAGATCGGCTATATGATGCATAAAAACTGATTAATTCGTCTCGGTTACAGCGCAAAATTAGCGCACTAAAAACGAGACGAATTGTACGGGCTTTTACCTTTAAAGTAAAAGTGATGAGCGAGTTATACCTCTACTCCCGCCTCATCGCACTGCACTATATCGGTTTCTGTAAGTGCTTGGGTTATCCACTTTTGCAAAACAGGGCAACGCATCACAAAATCACAATACTGCTGCGCCGCTGGGGATAAGGTAATCTGATACGTTTTTAAACGAAGTACAATGGGGGCGTACATCGCATCGGCAATACTAAAGTCGCCAAAAAACCATTCATTAGGAAACATATCTTGCTGCTGAGCAAATATCTCATCAATACGTTGAATATCTTTTAGTGCAGCACTTGAAAGCGTTACTTTACGTGTGGCTCTTATATTCATCGGCATTTCGTTTCTCAGTGCCATAAAGCCGGCATGCATTTCAGCGCTTAATGCGCGCGCTGTAGCTCGCTGAGTAATATATTTAGGCCACCCTGCTCCCGATAAATGGGCATCGTTAATATATTCACAAATTGCGAGCGAGTCCCACACTTGCAAATCACCATCAATTAACGCCGGCACTTTTTGAACGTGGAAGTGTTGTTTTAGTTCGTCGTAAAAGTCACTGGTGTCGAGCACAAGCTGGGTTTCGTCAAACGGGACATCAAATTTACTCATTAAATACCATGCGCGTAATGACCAGCTAGAATAGTTTTTATTACCGATAAATAATTGCATTTTGTATATACCAAAGTGAATAGGCTTCCCTACCTTACTAGGTGATTAAACAACCAACAACACTTTGTTTTTTTTATTCTTAATGCTAAATTTAAAGCCTCTAAAATAAACAGTATTACTATCAATTAGCTAACTGCGCATTTAAATGTTTTTTTAATAAACGGGTGTTGCGGGTGTTGGCTTTAAAAAAAGCATCAAATATATCGCCAAAAAATGGAACTAAGCCGCCTACAAAATCAATCAGCATATTAATGATCATCTTCGTTTTTATGCGTTTACTTACGCCTAATCGCTGCGCCTCTACCAGTACATAGCTTGATAAAATAAGTCCTGCAGCATCCCCTATAACGGGTATTAAACCAATCACAGCCTCTAGGCCAATATTAAATTTAGTCAAAGGAATGCCAATGCTGCTGTCTGTAAGC
>NZ_DCYU01000081.1:0-20410 GCF_002331165.1 Pseudoalteromonas sp. UBA2102 | reverse complement strand
GCAGATGACGATCACCGTTTTGGCCACGGCAAAGCAGAAGCCCTAGCTGGGCTTGGTCAGGCTGCGTTTATAGCAGGGTCGGGGTGCTTATTGGCGTTTCATGGTATTGAGCGATTATTTAACCCAATTGTGCTTAGTCATTCACTGTTAGGTGTGTGGGTGAGTATATTTGCTATTGCTTGTACGTTAGTGATTGTGTTTTTTCAGATCAAAGTGGTTAAGCATACCGAATCCATCGCTATTAAAGCAGACTCGGTGCATTACAAAGGGGATTTAATTTTAAATGCGGCGGTATTACTTGCTATTTTGCTCTCGTACTATGGGGTGTTATACGCAGATCCGCTGTTTGCTATAGGCGTTGCCGGTTACTTACTTTATAACAGTTGGGATATTGCGTGTGAGAGTGCCGATCATCTTATGGATAAAGAACTCCCAGATGATGAAAAACAAAGTATTTTAGATATTGCTAACGCACATAAAGATGTACACGGTGTACATGATATTCGCACTCGCCAAGGCGGTAAAATTAAGTTTATGCAAATGCACTTAGAGCTTGATGATCATTTAAGTTTAATACGTGCCCACAATGTGGCTGACGATGTAGAAAAGGCGCTTGCCGAGCGCTTTGACTCCGAGGTTGATATTTTAATTCATCTAGATCCGCTCTCGGTGGTACCTAAGTATCAAACGAAGAACAAAACTGATACAAGCGCATAAGCACAGGTTTTCTAATTTCGTCGCGTTCAAACAATAACTCGTGCTTAGCCCCTGCAAAGCTTTTCAGCTCGGCATTAGGGAGCCTATTTACGAGCTTTTGTTGCGCGTTGTTATCAACCACTTCATCGTTTTGTGCGCTGGCAATAAAAATAGGGAGGTTGATTGTGTGGGTATCCACGGCTGACATAAAAGCAAAGCTTGCATTTAACCAGCCATATGTAACGCCGCCTAACTGTAAAAGTGGCTGTTGTTGATAAGTGAGCCTAAAGAGGTTGTACCGCACTTGGCTGCTGGTTAAAGTATTAAGCGCAAATTCTTCTGGGTTGTAATCGTTTTGCCCTAGCGCATAACTGTAGCCAAAACCGAGCTTTGTGGCGGCGCTGGCTATAAATTTAGCCACCGGTTTAGGAATACCTTTAGTGTAAATATCAAACATGGGCGCAGATAAAAACGCGCCGCTGAAAGTATGCGGGTAATTTGCAAAATAATCGTACGCTATAGCGCCGCCCATAGAGTGGGCTAATAATATTTTTTTGCCTTGCCAGTGCTTATTTACAATATGTTGGTTAAATAAATCTAAGTCGGCACTGTAATCACTAAAGCGTTTTACATAACCCTTGTGCTTATTTTTTAACGGTCGATACGAGCGGCCTTGCCCTTGGTGGTCGGCTATAAATACCGCATAGTTATTAGTGTAAAGCTCCCACAGTAGCTCTTTGTATTTTTCAAGCCCTTCTATGCGCCCAGAGCTAATTACTATGGCAGTGTTAGCTGTTTCTGGCACTGCGTAAGCAAAAAACAGTTTACCTTCAGATGCATTAAAATAGTTTTTATTAAGTACATTTTCGTAAAAGTGATTAATGCGTGCTTGGTTACTTTCAAGCGCTGATTCGGTACTGTAAAACATGCTTACTCTTTAATTAGTGGCAGGGTGATATTGGCACAAAGCCCGCCTTTTTCTTTATTAGATAGCGCTAAACTACCGCCGTGGGCAATAATAGCATTTTTAGCGATAGCTAAGCCAAGCCCTGTGCCGCCACTTACTCTGTCGCGAGCATCAGATTGCCTAAAAAAGGGCTCACAAAGCTTGCTCAGTTGCTCATTTGGAACGCCAGGGCCATCGTCGCAAATCTCTATATAGATTTGGTTGTTATAGTGTACGTTAAAGCTAATGTTGCTGTGCGCGTACTTTATTGCGTTACGTAATAGGTTTTCGAGTGCGCTGGCAATTAATGATTCATCGCAGCTTAGCATTACATCGGCATTGCCACTAAAAGTAAGTGTTTTAGTATTTTGCTTGGCTTCAAACTGCGCATCGTTTAATACGTGCTCTACTATATCTTTTAACGATTGCTTTTGTAGTGACAGTGTTTGGCTTTGCGCTTCTAAACGCGACACTTGCAGCACGTCGGCAATCATTTTATCAAGCTGGTTTGCTTCTTTTTCTATACGTAATAAATACGATTGGCTTGCCTCGTTGGCTTGCATTTGTGCAAGGCCTGTTGCCATTTTTAAACGCGTAAGCGGGGAGCGTAACTCATGAGATATATCAGCCAATAAGCGCTTTTGGGCACTAATAAGTTGCTCAAGCTGATTAGCCATGCTGTTAAAGTCGCGCCCAAGCACCCCTAACTCGTCTTTTCTGCTTGCAGGTATGGCAACTCGCGCTGATAAATCGCCAGATGAAAGTTTTATAGCTGCTTTTTTAAGGCTGTTAATTGGGGCGATTAAATTGCGGCTAAAAATAAAACTCAGGATTAAAGAAGCAAAAATAGCCACGAGTACTTTCATCCAATTTGGCATTAACTTAAAGCGCATGAGCAAAGGAGGTTGGTGGTTAATGTCTATTTCGTAGAGGTAAAACTGCCCCTCTGACACGTTAATATTAATAGGGCCGAAAGCTTGGTATTTTTCGGTAAAAATGACCTGTGGCGCCAAGTTTTGACTAAAGCTAAGTAAGTTTAAATCTATTTCAGCGGGGATCTCTTTATTGCTTAATGCGTCTTCGGGTTGTGCTGCGCCTAAAAATAAAATCTTTCGTTTTGAAAGCCTGGGGTGCGATAAAACATCAGCAAGGGTGCGTTTGTGCTTAGTGGCGCTTCGCTCAATGCTTTTGGCAGTATAAATTAGGTTTTTTTTCATTGGCCCACGCAAAGGCTCGGTGCTTACTGCATTAATTGCCGTAACGTTGCTTAAAAATATAAGCGCAGCCACCGTGCCTGTTATTGTTAGCCAAAACCAAATAAATATTTTAAAAAATAAATAATGTCGAGGGTGCTTTAGCCATGCAAAGTAATGTTTGTTACTCACCTTGGATGAAGACATAACCTGTACCTCGCATTGTTTTTATTCGCTCGCCTTGAATATGCTCAGCTATTTTTTTACGAATATTGCTAACGTGCATATCAATTGAGCGGTCGAACGAAGCTAAGCGCCTGCCTAGCACTTCTTCACTTATTTGCTCTTTACTGACAACTTCGCCGGCGTTTTTAATTAATAACACCAGTACTTCGTACTCTGTGCCAGTAAGCGTGAGGGTGTGCTCGTTAATAGCGGCCTCTCGGGCTGCCAAATTAACCGTAATGCCATTTTTATTCATTTTGCTAGGCGTTGCAACGTTTAGGCTATTTATGTGCTCTATACGGCGGGTAATGGCTTTTACACGGGCAAGTAACTCGCGGTGATTAAAGGGTTTGGGTATGTAATCGTCTGCGCCAAGCTCTAAGCCAAAAATGCGATCAAAGTCTTCGCCTTTTGCAGTGAGCATAATAACCGGTGTTAACTTTGTTTGCCTAAGTTGTTTAAGTACTTCAAAGCCATCAAGGGTGGGGAGCATGACATCAAGCAATATCAGCGCGTAGTCATTTGATAGAGCAAGCTTTAAACCTTGCTCGCCATCGTGAACGCTTTGTACGTCAAAACCTTGCGCGGCTAAATATTCAGTAAGTAGTTCGCACAAACCTGTGTCGTCATCAATCATTAATAGCTTCATTTCAAACCCTTAGGCAATTTCTATATAGTTATTTTACTTCTTAAATTGTGCAAAAGTGAATCTTTACACAACCTTTACACTGCTTTGCGTTACTTTGCGTTGCAAGAGGTATAGTTAACTCACTGGCTAAGCAGCCACAACCAAATTCAATCCATCCAATATTAAGGTGATGATTATGACTAAAGTAAATACACTTTCAAAATTAGTACTTATTTGTGGTCTAGCAACGGCTACACTTGGCGCCGGTAGCGTATTAGCAAAAGGCGGCATGCACGATAAGCAAGGCCATTCTCAAGCGCGTTTTTTATTATCTGAGCGCGGTGCCGACAAGCTTGATTTAACGCAAGAACAGCAAACTAAGCTTGAAGCTATTTTTGAAGCGCAAAAAACACAGATGAAAGCACTGCGCGGCGATGATAAAGAAGCCCGTAAAGCACAGCGCAAGGCTCAAAAAGAGAAAATGGATGCTCTACTTAGCGCACCAACATTTGACGAAAACGCTGCAAAAGAGCTATTAGCTGCACGCCATGAAAAAGGCACTGAGTTTGGCTTAATTAAGCTAAAAACACAGCATCAAGTAATGCAGGTGCTTAACGCAGAGCAGCAAGAAAAGTTTGCAAAAATGCAAAAGCGTATGGGTAAAAAACACCGTAAGCAAAGAGACTAATTTATAGTTTAAACACTAAAAAGCCAGCTTAATGCTGGCTTTTGTCGTTTAAGAGGGGGAAAAACGCTTATTTAAAAAAGTCGTCATCGTTTTTAGCCATCATCTCTTCAATATCTTCAATCATATCTTGGCTAATTTGGTTAGCCGAGGAAATAGGCGTTGATATTTTATTGTTCTCAAAAGACCATTCACCTAAATCAATAAGCTGACAGCGCTTAGAACAAAAAGGGCGATGTGGGCTTTGCTGTGACCATTCAACTTTGTTTTTACAGGTTGGACAGTTAACAATTGTTGGCATACTTTACTCTCTACAATGTGTTTTAGCCCTAACTAGGGCTATCACTTTTACATATTGGTTACGCGATTAATTTCAGCCAGAGACGTTAAACCATCGGCGGCTTTTCGTAAACCCGATAATCGCAAGTTATTAAACCCAGCTTGTAGCGATACCTCTGCGATTTCGAGCGAGTTGCCACCGCGCATAATAATTTGTGCAATTTCAGGGGTAATCTGCATTACTTCGTAAATACCCACACGGCCTTTGTAACCATCGGTGCAATTTTCGCAGCCTTTGGGTGCGTATAGTGTCATGTCTTCAATTTGTGTTGTGCTAAATCCTTGACGAGCCAATTCTTCTGCTGGCAGTGTTTCTGGAGTTTTACACTTAGGGCATAAACGCCTAGCTAAGCGCTGGGCAATAATCAAACTTATAGAGCTTGCCACGTTATACGCAGGCACGCCCATATTTAATAAACGCGTTATGGTTTCGGGCGCTGAGTTGGTATGTAGTGTAGATAACACTAAGTGACCTGTTTGCGCCGCTTTAATTGAAATTTCTGCGGTTTCTAGGTCACGTATTTCACCTACCATCACTACATCTGGATCTTGACGTAAAAAGGCACGCAGGGCATTAGCAAAGGTCATTTCGGCTTTAGGGTTAATTTGTACTTGGTTAACCCCTTCAAGGTTTATCTCTACCGGATCCTCGGCGGTACTAATGTTACGCTCTGGCTGGTTAAGTATATTTAAACCGGTATAAAGCGATACGGTTTTACCAGAGCCCGTTGGGCCGGTAACTAGTATCATGCCTTGTGGTTGCCCAAGCGCATCCATGTAGAGCTTTTTTTGATCCTCTTCGTAACCTAATACGTCAATACCTAGCATGGCGCTTGATGAATCAAGAATACGCATTACTATTTTTTCGCCCCATAACGTAGGCATAGTACTTACACGAAAATCGATGCTTTTACGCTCTGTAATTTTTAATTTAATACGGCCATCTTGTGGTTTACGTTTTTCAGCAATATCGAGCCTCGACATTACTTTGATACGCGCCGACAGTTTACTTGCTAAGGTATTGGGTGGGTTGGCAACTTCATGCAAAATACCGTCAATACGAAAGCGAATACGGTATTTGTGCTCGTAAGGTTCAAAGTGTAAATCAGAAGCGCCTTTTTTAATGGCATCCATTAATATTTTATTGATATAAACAATGATTGGCGCATCGTCTTTATCATCATCTTTAGGTGTGGTTTCTTTAGGGCCTTCACTATCTAGGTCGGCAAACTCTTTAAATTCATCGGCGCTTAAATCTAAGCTGCCTGCAGCATCAAGTAGTTGCTCAATTTTGTTATCCAGCTGAATATAGTCAACCACGACTATTTCGCACGATAAGCCGGTGCTAAATTCAAAGTTTTCAAAGGCACCGTAGTCAGTCGGATCTGAGGCGGCAATGTATACTTTTCTGCCTTTTTGAACCAGCGGTAAAATATGGTGTTTACGTATTAGTTTTTCTTTAACTAAGTCTTCGGGGATTTGTGCAGGGTCGAAGTCTTTTAAATCAAAATACGGTACGCGAAATAAGTCTATACATTGTTCAGCTAAGTCGTTGCTATCAATTTTTCCACATTTAGATATAAGCTCAGCGGTTGAGGCAAACTCTTGCTGTTTTGCTTTCACGGTATCGGCATCAA
This sequence comes from Pseudoalteromonas sp. UBA2102, assembly GCF_002331165.1. NCBI lineage: Bacteria > Pseudomonadati > Pseudomonadota > Gammaproteobacteria > Alteromonadales > Pseudoalteromonadaceae > Pseudoalteromonas > Pseudoalteromonas sp. UBA2102. The sequence continues at coordinate 14,061 of NZ_DCYU01000081.1, read as the reverse complement.
TGCGGCCAAGCGTTATAAATTTTCTCAATAACGGTGAGTTAATATTCATTGCGCACCTATTTTAGTCCTTCAATAGTTAACAATTTATCAGAAAAAAGCAGGTGATTAAATTCGTCGTGCTTATCAACACCTTTTTTGCTAACCAAATTACGAGTTTATGTTGTTATGACCGCATTAAGGGGCATTAGTTGTATTTTATACTGCATATTGTAGGTAATTTTTATGAAGAACAACAAGTTCTGCATGAACAAGCGATAAATCGCGGTCATTATTTAGAATATCATCGGCTTTTTGTTGTTTTTCTTCACGTGGCATTTGTGACGCTATAATGCTATTTACCTGCTCAAGGCTAATATTGTCGCGTTTTATAGTACGTTCAATCTGCACAGACTGTGGTACGTCAATTAATAAAGTACGGTTGCAGTATTTGTTAAGTTTATTTTCAAACAATAATGGTGCAACCAATACAACATAAGCACTGCTTGCATTATTTAAATCGGTGAGTATTTTTTCCCGAATAAGCGGGTGCAATAGTGCGTTAAGCCACTCTTTATCATCATTGTTGGTAAATATTTTAGTGCGCAGCGCTGCTCTGTTTAATGTGCCATCGGGTAGTAAAATACCCTCGCCAAAGTGTTCAATGATTGCATTTAGCCCTGTGCTATTAGGCGCTACTACTTGGCGGGCAATAATGTCGGCATCAACAACGCAAATACCCAGTTCTTCAAACATATTACTAACAGCCGTTTTACCGCAGCCAATACCGCCTGTTAAACCCAATACCCAATTGTTTATTTTAGTTGCTGGCTTATTCATACTAATAACCAATTAAATTAAAATACGCAGCTTGAATTTGAGCGCCCCACAGCAGTGTTATCCAACCCGCTATGGCTAAGTAGGGGCCAAATGGAATGGGGGTTGCTTTGTCTTTACCTTGAATACTTAAAAGGGCAATACCAATAATGGCGCCCACCACGCTTGAAAGCAAAATAATGGTTAATAGTGACTGCCACCCAAGCAGTGCGCCAAACACGGCCAATAACTTAAAATCGCCATAGCCCATGCCTTCTTTACCAGTTAATAGCTTAAATAACCAAAATACACTCCACAGGCTTAAATAGCCGCATGCGGCCCCTACTATCGCATCGCCAGGGCTTATTGTTATACCCATTACAGCGGCTATGAGCGCAAGCCATACTAAAGGTAAAGTGAGCTGATCGGGCAGTAGCATGTGGTCAATATCAATAAAAGTGAGCGCTACTAAAATCCAGGTAACAAAAATATATAAAAGGGCGTGCTCAGTAGCGCCAAAGCTGTAAGCAATAACTAAACTTAATAGTGCGGTAATGGCTTCAACTATCGGGTAACGCGCTGATATTGGGTTACTGCAATTAGCGCATTTACCTTTAAGCACAATCCAACTAATAATAGGAATATTTTGCCAAGGCTTAATCGCGGTTTTGCATTTAGGGCAGGTAGAATTAGGTTTTACTAAATTGAATGACTCACTGTTACTGGCTTGTGTAGGTTTGGCTGTTAGTTCATCTTCTAATAATAACCTACATTCACTTTGCCATTCTCGCTGCATCATTAACGGCAGTCGATAAATAACTACATTTAAAAAACTACCTACACATAAACTAACTAAGCCAACGGTGGTTAAATAAAACCACTGCTGACTTTGCATCGCAGTGGTTATATCAAGAAAAAGATTTTCCATTAAAATACCTAACTTCAGGCCATTTATAGGCCAATTTTATTTCGCTGTGTTGAATAGTTCTTACTATTCATTTTATCTTGCAAGCTATTAATTAGCGTTTGAAATTTTGCTTACAGCTTACAGTTATGTTTTTAAATTACAGAGCCTAACTGGAAAATTGGCAAGTACATGGCAACAATTAAGCCACCGACGAGCACACCCAGCACTGCCATAATAAGCGGCTCTAATAAGCTAGATAAGCCATCAACTGCATCATCAACCTCTTGCTCGTAAATTGTTGCTACTTTGGCTAGCATACCATCTAACGAGCCAGACTCTTCACCAATGGCTACCATTTGAATAACCATATCAGGGAATATTTTAGAGTTACGCATCGCCCAGTTCATTTGATTACCCGAGCTCACCTCTGCTTTAATATCTAAAATAGCATAGCGATACACAGCATTACCGGATGCACCTGCTGCAGAATCTAGCGCATCAACAAGGGGTACACCTGCAGCAAAGGTAGTCGAAAGCGTACGAGCATATCGGGCAACAGCAGCTTTGTTTAAAATCATGCCAATTACAGGCAGCTTTAATATAGCCCTGTCGGTTGCATCTCTGAGTTTTAAACTTCTGAGCTTAGCTTCTTTAAAAGCATAACCAAAGCCAACAATGGCTATTAAAATTATCCACCAGTAGGCTTGCATAAATTCTGAAATGCCAATTACAAATAGGGTAAATGCAGGAAGCTGTGCGCCAAACCCTGCAAATATCTCTTGAAACTGAGGAACTACAAAGATAAGTAAAATAGAGGTCACAATGCCTGCAATAACCAATACTGAGATAGGATAAAACATCGCCTTTTTAATTTTAGACTTGAGCGCTTCTGATTTTTCTTTGTATAAAGCAACACGGTCAAATATTTTATCAAGCGCACCCGATTGCTCACCCGATGCCACTAAATCACAATACAAATCGTCAAAATAGCGAGGATGTTTTCTGAGAGCCTGTGAGAGAGGCTGACCTGCTTTAACTTCATCGCCAATGTCCCCCATTAGCTTAGCAACACTTTTGTTGGTGGAGCCTGAGCCAATCATTTCGATCGCTTGAATTAATGGCACGCCAGCCATAAGCATAGTGGCAACCTGGCGGGTAACTAAAGCGATGTCTTTTGGGGTAACTTTTTGAACGTTTTGTATTCCAAAAAGTGGTTTTGGTTTGCGTTTTACTTTGGAGGGGGTAATACCTTGTTTTCTAAGCTGGGCTTTAACTAAGGCAACACTAGAGCCCGTGAGTTCGCCTTGAAGTTTTTTCCCTCGCGCACTGACACCTACCCATTGGAAAGTATCAAGGCTTTTATCTTCTTGTTTTTTTGCCATAAATAAAGCTTCCTAAGAGGATAGTGATTATTACTAAAAAAAAAACGCTCAGAAGAGCGTTTAAATATAGCATTTAATAAATAATTATTCGGTCGTTGCTGTAGGACAGCTTTTCGGTACTAAATCTGCGCCTGCATCAGTGGTTACAGTTACACAGCTCCATGCTCCATCAGCTGTTCTTGTCCAAGTCATTGTTGTTGCTGTGCCAAGTTGAGAAGGCGCATTGATTACTGCACATTTAATTGTTGTTCCTGTAACGGTTATGTCACAGTTAGCAGTCTTTGCTTGTAAACCAGCGTCGGTAATTGTAGGTGTTTTGCCTGCATTTGCTGCAACTTCAAAACCGGTTTTACCAGCTGATATTTCAGCCAAGCCAGCTGTTAGTTTAGATGATGCTTGGTAATTTGAATATGCCGGCAGTGCAATTGCTGCAAGAATACCGATGATTGCTACAACAATCATTAATTCGATTAGGGTGAAACCCTGTTGTTTTTGAGTCATTGTTTTCATGTTTCCTCTCCTAAAGGATAATGTTTTGTAAGGTAGTCAGATTAGTGGCGAAAGTGCCAAGCTTAATTTACCTGATTAACTTTACAGATTTACTTAAAAATAAATTTTCACGTACTTTTAGCCTTAGGTATGAAACACAAAAGCTAAATGTGAGTTCATTATGTTGCAACTTGCGTAGGCTACCTAAACACAAAGTAGACTAAATATAGGAAACATACTGACCATTTGCTTTAATCTTTTAGGTATTTTTTGAAGATTAAAACAAAAAGCAGTTACTTATTACTATATTTTTCAAGAAAGTAATACAACAGGGTTAGTCTAACACTTTTTTTATGCTTAAAGCACACAAAGTTTTCTAAAAAAGATACTTTATTTAACAAAATGTTACAAAGTAAGCCTTTTGGATTATTAAAAGTCTTTTCATGCGTTTTGTCAATTAATTAGCATCAATAAAACTAAATTGTTGTCGTGCTTTTATACAAAACGCATCGATAAATCGATTGATTGTAAATTTTTTGTAAGTGCGCCGCTGGATATAAAGTCGACACCTGCTTGCGAGTAAGTTTTAAGCGTTTCTAGCGTCATATTGCCAGAAACCTCTAATTTAGCGCGCTTATTAGTAGTGACCACAGCTTGCTGAATTTGTTCAATGCTAAAATTGTCGAGCATGATTATATCGGCGCCTGCATTAATGGCTTGCTCAAGTTCACATAACGATTCAACCTCTACTTCTACGGGTTTTGTAGGGTGGTTTTGCTTGGCTTGCGCGACTGCTTTATCAATTCCGCCACACGCTGCTATATGGTTTTCTTTAATTAAAAACGCATCAAATAAGCCTATACGATGATTTGAACCGCCGCCGCATTTTACAGCGTATTTTTGAAGTAGCCTGAGTCCTGGTATTGTTTTACGGGTATCGAGCAGTTGGGTTGTGGTGCCGCTAAGTTCTTTTACATAATTTGCAGTTGTGGTTGCGGTACCTGAAAGCGTTTGTACAAAATTAAGCGCGGTACGCTCTGCAGTTAAAATAGCGCGGGCAGAACCTTTAGCTGTAAATAAGGTGCTATTTGCTGGCACAAAGTCGCCATCATTTACTAATACGTTTACTTCAACGCTTGGATCTACTTGCTTAAACACTTCTATAATGATGTCTTTACCGCAAAAAACGCAGTCTTCGCGGGTAATTACTTTAGCATTTGCGTGCTCGTTTTGTGGAATAAGCTGTGCGGTAATGTCGCCGTCTTGTGCTGATTGATAATTTAGATCTTCATCTAAGGCGAGGGTGACAAGTTGAGTAATAAGCGTGTGCGAAATTGACATATGAAGGCTCATAAGTGTTAATAAATTAAGCAAATTTTACTATGTTTAAATAACTAATAGAAGCGCTTTTAAATGGGCGGGGTTTATTACACCTACATATATAGCATGGCTACTAAAAGTAATGCTACCTGCTGAATGTTAGCTAACCGCAATGGCTATCATTCTTTATATAAATCCTTTAGCATCAAGTTTATGTATACCGTGGTATTAAAATAATGCAGATAGATTCAAGCGGAGTTGTCGCTAATATAACGCAGCGGCCCTGTACGCATTTTGATGAGCGCCCTGAAAATGCCGATATTTCGCTGTTGGTAATTCATAATATTTCCTTGCCGGCTGGGCAATTTGGCACCGAATACGTTGATGCACTGTTTATGGGTGAGATTAACTGTAATGCGCACCCCAGTTTTTGTGATTTAAATGGGCTTAGAGTGTCAGCGCACTGTTTTATAAAACGTACTGGCGAGATTATTCAATATGTGCCATTTAATAAACGTGCGTGGCATGCCGGGCAATCTGAATATGAAGGGCAAAGCGCATGTAATAACTTTAGTATAGGCATTGAACTTGAGGGTACAGATACCACACCTTACACTCAGGCGCAGTACACCAGCTTACATAGCCTAACAAAGGCAATTATGACCCGTTACCCGATTATAACCACTAAGCGAGTTGTAGGGCATTGCGATATAGCACCTGGGCGAAAAACCGATCCTGGGGAAAGTTTTAATTGGCCTGCTTATATAAGCAAGCTATAACAAGCAAATTAAGTGAGTCGCTATCATGATTTTAGTTTCTATAATTATTGCACTAATACTTGAGCGTTTAGGTGCGCGCTCACAGTATTGGCAAATAAGCCATTACGTTAATGGTTATTTAAACCGTTCGGGTAAATTACTTGGTGAAAACGGATTGTTTGGCTCGGCGATTGGCTTTTTAATTTGGTTAGTTTTGCCGGTAGTGGCTGTTGCGCTTATATATGTACTCTCTGACTTTGTACTGTGGCAGTTAGCTATAAATGTTGCGGTTTTATTGGTTTGTTTTGGTTGTGCTAAGCACCGCGCTTTATATAAGTCGTATTTAAATGCACTAACGCGGGATGATAAAACCGCGGCCTCATTATACGCACTACAAATGGGGCAAAAACACCTAGAGGATGAAGAGGGCGGAGAAACATTTGGGCAAACCTTAGCGTGGATTAATTTTAGATTTTATTGCGCCGTTATTTTTTGGTTTGTAATGCTTGGCGCCCCAGGTGCCGTGTTGTATGCAATAGTGCGTACGTTGGCCGATTTAGTTAAAGAAAACCATAAAGTGGTGTTTGCAAATCGTTTTACGCTGCTGCATAAATTATTATTTTGGCTAGATTGGCTACCAGCGCGTGTTGCAAGCTTTGGCTATTTAGTCATTGGTAACTTTAATAAAGGTACAAGCTGCTGGCTGCATTATGTATTAGATTTTAAAACGCCAAACCGCAAAGTTGTTACGTGTACAGCACTTGCGGCTGAGCAAGTAGAGCAGCGTTATTACGGATGTGCTATTGAAGCCACTTGTATGATTAAATTAGTTAAACGCAACGTGCTCTTTTATTTAGTACTGATTGCACTGCTTACTTTATTCGGCGGTTTATCGTAGTCGCGATTTTACATCGCGCAATGTACGCCGCGCTTAGGGTGAGTATCGCGGCAAGATAATTGGTCGCGGGGTAAACCCGCTGCTACGACCTTCTCCAATTCAAAAATTAATTTCTTCAATAAATTCAACTAGAGCGAATATTCTAATTCACTCTGGTCAGACCATTTGTTTTCATCTTGTTAACGTTTGAATAAAACAACCTCAATTGTGCATTGTTTGAACTTCGTTCAAAATGCGTTACGCTACTCTAATTGCTCAAATAACCCGTAAATTGACAGTTATTTGCCTTTTTGATACCTTATTGAAAATTTTTGGTATGACCAATTTACCTTTTGGGTAAATCGTCAAGCTCTAGGCCTTAAAAATTAGGCTTTTTAGTATTTATGCAACGTGGACGTTGATTAATGTCTTTAAAGATTAAAGCAGCAAAATTATCTGATGTTATTTTACAGCAACTTGAGAATATGATTCTTGAGGGCTCATTAGCGCCAGGTGAAAAACTGCCGCCAGAGCGCGAACTAGCAAAACAGTTTGAGGTGTCTCGCCCCTCACTGCGTGAAGCTATCCAAAAGCTAGAAGCAAAAGGATTGGTCACTCGCAGGCAAGGAGGTGGCACGTTTGTAAAAAATCAGCTTGAAGAAGGACTCACTGATCCGTTGTTTGATTTGATCAGTAAGCATCCTGAATCACAGTTCGATTTACTTGAATTTCGTCATGCACTTGAAGGGATTGCTGCATATTATGCGGCGCTTCGTGGTACCAGCACCGATTTTACCAAGGTTAAACAAAGCTTTGATAAAATTGCTCAAGTTAATAACGATTTACAATTAAAAGCCAAAGCAATTAATGCGTTTCACTTTAGTGTAGCCGAAGCCTCACACAACGTGGTTTTACTTCACTTAGTGCGAGGCATGCAAGCGCTACTGGAGCAAAATGTATTGCAAAACTTAACGGTTTTATTAAAAAAACCAGATATTAGCAATCAATTAGCCCAGCACCGGCGCTTATTAATGGATGCCGTAATTGAGGGCAATCCAGAACAAGCCCGACTAGCAAGTAATGCCCATTTAGCCTTTATTGAAGAAGCATTACTTGAAGCGGGTAAAGAGCATTCGCGAATTGAACGTAGTTTAAGACGCACAAAACAAAATTAAGCTAATACGCTGTACTTAGAACACACTAAATTAGGTATACGTGGTATTAAATTAACAACATTCGTATTTTAAACATAAGGAAACCTCCATATGTCTGAAGTCAATAAAATTGACGTAGACGCGCTAGAAACACAAGAGTGGTTACAAGCTCTTGAATCAGTTGTGCGCGAAGAAGGTGTTGAACGAGCTCAGTATTTACTTGAGCAAGTGTTAGAGCAAGCCCGTTTAGACGGCGTTGATATGCCAACTGGCACAACAACTAACTACGTTAATACTATTCCAGTAGATCAAGAACCGGCGTACCCAGGGGATGTAAACCTTGAGCGTCGTATTCGTTCGATTATTCGTTGGAATGCAATCATGATTGTATTACGTGCATCGAAAAAAGATCTCGACTTAGGCGGCCATATGGCGTCTTACCAATCATCAGCTGCGTTTTATGAAGTGTGTTTTAACCACTTTTTCAAAGCGCCAAATGAGGTAGACGGCGGTGACTTAGTTTACTACCAAGGCCATATTTCTCCGGGTATTTATGCGCGTGCATTTGTTGAAGGTCGTCTTACGGCTGAGCAGCTTGATAACTTCCGTCAAGAAGTAGATGGTAAAGGTTTACCGTCATACCCGCATCCTAAACTAATGCCTGAATTTTGGCAGTTCCCAACGGTATCTATGGGCTTAGGTCCAATTGCGTCTATTTACCAAGCACGCTTTTTAAAATACCTAGACGGCCGTGGCTTAAAAGACACTAAAAACCAACGTGTATACGCGTTTTTAGGTGACGGTGAAATGGATGAGCCAGAATCACGCGGCGCAATCTCTTTTGCTGCACGTGAAAAGCTAGACAACCTATGTTACCTAATTAACTGTAACTTACAGCGTTTAGATGGCCCAGTAATGGGTAACGGTAAAATTATTCAAGAACTAGAAGGCCTATTTAAAGGCGCTGGTTGGAACGTAATTAAAGTTGTATGGGGCAGCGGATGGGATATTCTGCTAGCTAAAGATACATCAGGTAAATTACTACAGTTGATGAACGAAACAATTGATGGTGATTACCAAACATATAAAGCGAAAGATGGCGCGTACGTACGTGAGCATTTCTTTGGCCGTTACCCAGAAACAGCTGCACTTGTTGCAGATATGACTGATGACGAAATTTTTGCGCTTAAGCGTGGTGGTCATGAGCCATCAAAACTTTATGCTGCATTTAAAAAAGCTGAGCAAACCAACGACCGTCCTACCGTAATTCTTGCTAAAACTGTAAAAGGTTACGGCATGGGTGAAGCGGCTGAAGGTAAAAACATTGCGCACCAAGTGAAAAAAATGGACATGAGCCATGTTGAACACTTACGTGACCGTTTAGGCCTACAAGATTTAGTATCAGAAGAGCAAATTAAAGATCTTCCATACTTAACGCTTGAAGAAGGTTCAGAAGAATACAAGTACTTACACGCACGCCGTGATGCACTTAAAGGTTACACACCTACACGTATTCCTAAGTTTACTGAAGAGCTAAAACTGCCAGAAGTAGACGCATTTAAGCCGCTACTTGAAGAGCAAAAACGTGATATTTCTACCACAATGGGCTTTGTACGTGCACTTAACGTGTTACTAAAAGACAAAGGCATTGGCAAAAACATTGTGCCAATTATTGCTGATGAAGCACGTACATTTGGTATGGAGGGTTTATTCCGTCAAATCGGTATTTACAATCCACATGGCCAAAACTATACCCCTCAAGACCGCGATATTGTTTCTTACTACAAAGAAGCTACATCAGGCCAAGTACTTCAAGAGGGTATTAACGAGCTAGGTGCAATGTCATCATGGGTAGCTGCTGCAACATCTTACAGCACTAACGATTTACCTATGATCCCATTCTACATTTACTACTCTATGTTTGGTTTCCAACGTGTTGGCGACATGGCATGGATGGCGGGTGACCAGCAAGCACGTGGTTTCTTATTAGGTGCAACAGCAGGTCGTACCACACTAAATGGTGAAGGTCTACAGCACGAAGATGGCCACAGCCATATTCTTGCAAATACGGTTCCTAACTGTATTTCTTACGACCCAACGTACGCATTTGAAGTAGCGGTAATTATTCAAGATGGTATTCGTCGTATGTACGGTGAAAACCAAGAAAACATTTACTACTACCTAACGCTTATGAACGAAAACTACCATCAACCAGCAATGCCAGAAGGCGCTGAAGAAGGTATTCGTAAAGGTATTTACAAGCTTGAAAGCTACGAAGGTAAAAAAGCCAACGTTCAGCTATTAAGCTCAGGTACTATCATGACTGAAGTGCGCAAAGCTGCAGCCATTTTAAGCGAAGAGTACGGTATTGCTTCTGATGTTTACTCAGTAACATCATTCAATGAGCTTACCCGTGACGGTCAAGACGTTGAGCGTTTCAACATGCTTAACCCAGAAAGCGAGCAAAAAACGCCATACATCACTAGCGTATTAAACGACTCAGTGACTGTTGCTGCGACCGACTACATGAAAAACTACGCAGAGCAAGCGCGTTCATTTATTCCAAGCAGCAACTATAAAGTGCTTGGTACAGATGGTTACGGACGCTCTGATAGCCGTGAAAACTTACGTCGTCACTTTGAAGTTAATGCAAGCTACGTGGTTGTTGCTACGTTATCTGAACTTGCTAAACGTGGTGATGTTGAAAAGTCAGTGGTTGTTGAAGCAATTAAAAAGTTCGACATTGACACAAACAAACTAAATCCACTGTACGCATAAGAGGTTTGCAATGAGTATTGAAATTAATGTACCAGATATCGGTGGCGATGACGTAGAAGTAACCGAAATCTTAGTAAGCGTTGGCGACAAAGTAGATGTTGATCAATCGCTACTAACCGTTGAAGGCGATAAAGCATCAATGGAAGTACCTGCTGCGCAAGCAGGTACAGTCAAAGAAATTAAAGTAAGCGAAGGCGACACGGTAACAACAGGGTCGTTAATCATGATTTTTGAAGGCGAAGAGTCAGGTTCACAAAGTGAGCCAGAAGCGCCAGCTAAAACTGAGGCGTCTGCACCTGCAGAAGCTTCAGGTTCTTCAACTAAAGAAGTAACCGTACCAGATATTGGTGACGACGAAGTTGAAGTAACAGAAATCATAGTCGCTGTTGGTGACAGCGTAGATGAAGAGCAGTCAATTTTAAGTGTTGAAGGCGATAAAGCATCTATGGAAGTACCAGCTCCTTTTGCCGGTACTGTAAAAGAAATTAAAGTAGCCGAAGGCGACAAAGTAAAAACAGGCTCTTTAGTGTTTGTTTTTGAAGTAGCTGGCTCAAGTGCACCTGCATCAGATGCGCCAAAGCAAGAATCTGCGCCAGCAGAGACTACTCAAAGCGCCGAGCCAAGCACAAAAGAAGTAAACGTGCCTGATATTGGCGATGATGAAGTTGAAGTAACTGAAATCATGGTTGCTGTTGGTGATACGGTTGAAGAAGAGCAATCTATCTTAAACGTTGAAGGCGACAAAGCGGCTATGGAAGTACCAGCCCCGTTTGCTGGTACCGTTAAAGAAATTAAAGTGGCCGCTGGCGATAAAGTCAAAACTGGCTCACTTGTGTTTGTTTTTGAAGTTGCAGGCAGTGCGCCAGCAAAAGCAGCAGCTCCGGCTGAGCAAAAGCCAGCGGCTGCACCTGCAAAAACCGAGTCTGCGCCAGCTCAAGCAGCACCTGCGGCTAAAGCAAGCAACGAAAGCTTTGAAAACAACAGCGCGTATGCTCATGCATCGCCAGTTGTACGTCGTTTAGCGCGTGAGTTTGGTATTAACTTAGCAAACGTTAAAGGCTCAGGGCGTAAAAACCGCGTAGTTAAAGAAGACGTGCAAAACTATGTTAAAAACCTAGTTAAGCAAGTTGAATCAGGCCAATTACCTGCTGGTAAAGGCAATGCGGGCGGTGGTGAGCTTGGCTTAATTCCTTGGCCGAAAGTAGATTTTGCTAAATTTGGTGAAATTGAAGAGAAAAAACTATCGCGTATTCAAAAGCTGTCGGGTAAAAACCTACACCGTAACTGGGTGCAAATCCCACATGTTACACAGTTTGACGAAGCTGATATCACAAGCCTTGAAGTGTTCCGTAAAGAACAAAACGTGTTAAGCGAGAAGAAAAAGCTTGGCGTTAAAATCACACCACTTGTGTTTGTGATGAAAGCGGTAGCGAAAGTACTTGCTGAGTTCCCAACGTTTAACTCGTCATTGTCTGAAGACGGTGAAAGCCTTATCCTTAAAAAGTACATCAATATTGGTGTGGCAGTAGATACGCCAAATGGCTTAGTTGTTCCAGTATTTAAAGACGTGGACAAAAAAGGCATTATTGAATTATCTCGCGAGCTGATGGATATTTCTAGAAAGGCGCGTGAAGGTAAGTTAACGTCATCTGATATGCAAGGCGGCTGTTTTACTATTTCAAGCTTAGGCGGTATTGGCGGTACGGCATTTACGCCGATTGTTAATGCACCAGAGGTGGCTATTTTAGGTGTATCTAAATCTGAAATGAAACCTAAGTGGAATGGTAAAGACTTTGAACCTAAATTAATGGTTCCGCTTTCTATGTCGTACGATCACCGTGTGATTGACGGTGCTCTAGCTGCACGCTTTACCGCAACGCTTGCTAGCTACATGAGCGACATACGTCAATTAGTGATGTAATCGCTACAATATGAACAAAATCAAATCCCAGCCAGTTGTTTTTAGCTGGGATTTTTACTATATGCAATGATACAATCTTTGCACTATTTGTGAATTGCTCTGATTTTCTGCCCATGCAGAAACATGGCAGTTAAATTTTAGGGCAGTGTCCCGTTCAAACAATTAAGGTAATAGCATGAGCAACGAATTAAAAACTCAAGTTGTTGTACTAGGCGGTGGTCCTGGTGGTTACTCTGCGGCTTTCCGTGCTGCTGACTTGGGCTTAGAAGTTACATTAGTAGAATCGCGTGAAACATTAGGCGGCGTATGTCTTAATGTTGGTTGTATTCCTTCAAAAGCACTTTTACACGTGGCTAAAGTGATTGATGACGCTGCAGAAATGTCATCTCACGGTGTTACTTTTGGCGCTCCGCAAATTGATTTAGACAAAATTCGCTCTTGGAAAGAGTCGGTTGTTGGCCAGCTTACAGGTGGCTTAGACGGCATGGCTAAGATGCGTAAAGTTAAAGTTGTACCAGGTTACGGTAAATTCACTGGCAGCAACACTTTAGACGTTGAAGGTGCTGACGGCACTACAACTATTACATTTGATAACGCAATCATTGCTGCGGGTTCTAAACCTGTTAGCTTACCGTTCATCCCAGAAGATGACCGTGTAATTGATTCAACTGGCGCATTAGAACTTAAAGACGTACCAGAGAAACTACTTGTTTTAGGTGGTGGCATTATCGGTCTTGAAATGGGTACGGTTTACCGCGCACTAGGTTCTGATATTGATGTAGTTGAATTTGCAGATCAGTTAGTTCCGGCTGCGGATAAAGATATCATCAAGATTTACCAAAAATACGTAAACAAAAAATTCAATGTTATGCTTTCTACTAAAGTTGTTGGCGTTGAAGCGAAAGATGATGGCTTATACGTTACTTTTGAAGGCAAAAACGCACCAGCTGAGCCAGTACGTTACGACAAAGTACTTGTTGCTGTAGGCCGTACGCCTAACGGTAACTTACTTGATGCTGATAAAGCAGGTGTTAATGTTGATGAGCGTGGCTTTATTAATGTTGATAAGCAATTACGTACTAACGTAGACCATATTTTTGCAATTGGTGATTTAGTTGGCCAACCTATGCTTGCGCATAAAGCGGTACACGAAGGCCATGTTGCTGCAGAAGTTATCTCTGGTCAGAAGCACTTCTTCGACCCTAAATGTATTCCTTCAATTGCGTACACTGACCCAGAAATCGCATGGGTAGGTGTGACTGAGAAAGAAGCAAAAGAGCAAGGCTTAAGCATTGAAACTGCGGTATTCCCGTGGGCTGCATCAGGTCGCGCAATTGCATCTGCACGTACTGAAGGTTCTACTAAGCTTATCTTTGATAAAGACAGTGGCCGTGTAATCGGTGGTGCTATGGTGGGTATTAACGCAGGCGAAATGCTTGGCGAAATCGGCTTAGCAGTTGAAATGGGCGCAGACGGTGAAGACTTAGCGCTTACTATTCATGCTCACCCAACATTGAACGAGTCTATTGGCCTTGCAGCTGAGATTTTTGAAGGTTCAATCACTGATTTACCAAACAAAAAAGCGGTTAAAAAGAAGAAGTAAACTCTTTTAGTTAACTGTTTAAAAACCCAGGCCTCGGCTTGGGTTTTTTGTTTTTATAGCCGTCAGCCGTCAGCCGTCAG
>NZ_DCYU01000083.1:0-19390 GCF_002331165.1 Pseudoalteromonas sp. UBA2102 | reverse complement strand
GCCCGTTATCGTTGGTTGCCAACGCCGTTTCGTAGTTTGTTTTTATTTTTAATTTGGTTGTTGCTTAATAATAGTGTATCCGCAGGGCATATAGTATTAGCTACGTTTTTTGCGATATTTATTCCGCTATTAAGTGTTTCATTACGTGATCCGCAACCTTTAATACTAAAACCAGGTTTGGCACTAAAACAATTACTCATTGTACTTTACGATATAGTGGTTGCTAATTTACAGGTAGCCTTATTAATCATTGGTCCAGCTAAAAAGTTACGTCCTGCTTTTGTTAAAGTGCCTATAGATTTAATACACGATATGCCCATTACTATTCTTGCCAGTTGTGTATCTCTTACACCTGGTACAGTAAGTGCCGAGGTATATCCTATTCCTGAGTCACTAGATGAAGGCGAAAAGCCTAAACAGCGCTATTTACTTATACATGTGCTTGATTTAAAAGATGAAGAGGCACTTATTAAACAAATTAAACAGCGCTACGAAGCTCCCCTAAAGGAGATATTTCAATGTTAGATACTGTATTACTTATTGTATTTGCCATGATTGGTTTATCGTTACTGTTAAACCTATGGCGATTAATTATTGGCCCCTCAGTGCCTGATAGAGTTTTAGCCCTAGATACTATGTACATTAATGTTATCGCGTTAATTATTTTATACAGCATTAGTATGGGCACTGGTTTGTACTTTGAAGCCGCGTTATTAATCGCGATGCTTGGCTTTATAAGTACTGTTGCAGTATGTAAGTATTTACTACGCGGCGACTTAATTGAATAGGATATTAAAATGATAAGCGAGTGGGTTGTATCAATATTACTACTTTTTGGTGGGCTATTTATTTTAATAGGGTCGCTGGGCTTAATTAAATTACCTGATTTTTACATGCGCTTACACGGCCCAACTAAAGCAACAACATTGGGTATGGCCAGCATATTAATTGCTGCAATGGTGTTTTTTGCAACGTCGGTGCACACCATAAGCGTAAAAGAGATTTTAATTACCGTGTTTTTATTAATCACTGCCCCTATTAGTGGGTATATGTTAATAAAATCAGCGATTCATCATAAGCTTAAAGCAAAAGAAGGCACAAAAGGGCTCGATAACGTAGAAGACGATTAGCCCCTGTGCACTGATAAAAAGGCCAAATAAACATGTTTTATTTGGCCTTTTTAGTATGGGTTTAAACATTTACAAACTATTTTATACCCGTTCGCATAATTAAGTAATTTATTCTGAAGCTGGTAAAACGTGTTGATAATTTAGTAAAAAAATTAGCTATTTAGTTGTTCTGAATGAGCATTTTTTAACGTAAGTAGCGACCCGTTTAGCCCCGCAAAATGAGTAAGTATTATTGCGGATTGGTATTAATCATGTGAGTATGGTCTAACTTTTTATATTTAAGGATATGACAATGGCTAAGGCACTATTACTTTCGTTACTTATATTTTCTGGCAGCGTATTAGCTGACGAGGCAACTAAGCAGCAAAAAATAGATGAGCTGATAAACGTGATGAACATGGATGCTATGGTTGATTCTATGTACGGGCAAGTTGAAGGCATGATGAAAAACATGTCTGCACAAATGGGTGTTAAGCCCTCTGAGCAAGCTATTTTTGATAAATACTATGCAGATATGACCAACGTACTTAAAACCGAAATGAGCTGGAAAAAAATGCAGCCGATGATGGTTAACGTTTACGACAAACATTTTAACGAGCAAGAAATTGCCGACATGCTGGCGTTTTATAAAACTGAAACAGGGCAAAAAATTCTCCAAAAAATGCCAGTAGTAATGCAAGAGTCTATGCAAATGTCGCAAAGCCTAGTGCAAGATGCAATGCCAAAAATTCAGCAAATAGCCGGTGAGCTAAGTGAAGAGCTAAAAGCCTCTCGCCAACAAGAAAATTAATCTCTCTGCCTCTTTTTAAGCGCGCTCATTAGCGCGCTTTTATTTTATCAGCTCCAGTAAATTTAAATTATGCTTTAATGCTCCCCTCTATTGACCTGTGTGTCACACATAGGTTTACAATTGAGCTCTAAAATCTAAGGGGGCTAAATTATGTATGTTAAGCAATTAGCGAAGTTAATGGGTGTAACGCCTGATACAGTTCGTCATTACACACGAATAGGCCTTTTAACGCCCATACGTAGCCAAAGTAATGGTTATCAACAATATACAAAAGCAGACCGCCAACGTTTACAGTTTATTATAAGCGCCCGAAAGCTCGGGTTTTCCCTAAAAGATATACAGCATATCATTGGCGAGTCAGAACAAGGGCATTGCCCATGCCCACTTACACGGCAAATTATTGCAAAACGTTTAGAAGAAACCGAAGCCTTGTTTCAAGAAACCCTTAAATTACGAGTGCGTATGCAAGCGGCGTTAAAACAGTGGGAAACATCGGCAGACGGCGCTGTTGCAAGTGATGTGTGTAGCTTAATAGAGACGTTTGTTGACCCACTTGTTGAGCCAAATAAAAGCGGAGATGTGCAATGAGTAGCAGTAAAACAACAGAGCAAAACTTTATTATTGAAGGTGCTAATTGTGGCAGTTGTGTAGCCAAAATAGAAAAAGCCCTCAATAGTGTGCAAGGCGCAAACAATGTCGAAATGAACTTTGCAGATCGCACGGTACGAGTAGAGGGCAGCGCGCAGCAAAGCACATTAATTAGCGCCGTTGAAAATATAGGTTATGGCGCAAAACCTATGGATAACACATCAGAGCAAGATGCGCTTGATGAAAAAGCCAAGTCAGACGAGGCACATTACAAAAAGCTAATGCGCAACATGATGCTGGCTTTAAGTGTGGGCGTACCGCTTATGATTTATGGGCTTATTTTTGATATGAGCGTGACAACCACTAACCAGCGAATTGCATGGGGTGTGGTCGGTATTATCACGTTTGTCGTTATGGCTTTAGCAGGTAAGCAATTTTATAAAGGCGCATGGCAGTCATTTAAAAATCATGGTGCTAACATGGATACGCTAATTGCTTTGGGAACGGGCACTGCGTGGTTATATTCAATGTTTGTTGTACTTGCGCCTAGCTTACTACCTGAGGTTGCAAGGCACGTTTATTTTGAAGCTTCTTCAATGATAATTGGGTTAATTAGTTTGGGCCTGGCTTTTGAAGTGAAAGCGCGTGGACGTACTTCGCAGGCTATTAAGCGTTTAATTGGCTTACAAGCAAAAACAGCCCGTGTAATACGTGATGGCGCAGAGCAAGATATAGACATTAGTGATGTGCAAAAGGGCGATCATGTAAGGGTACGCCCAGGCGAAAAAATCCCGGTAGATGGTGATGTGCTCGAAGGTAGCAGCAGATTAGATGAATCTATGCTCACGGGTGAGCCTATGCCAGTGAGTAAGCAAGCTGGCGATAAAGTGGTTGCTGGCAGCATTAATAAAAGTGGTACATTATTATTTGAAGCCACACATATAGGCCAAGAAACAACCCTTGCCAATATCATTAATATGGTAAAACGCGCGCAAAACTCTAAGCCTTCAATAGGGCGATTAGCCGATGTTATATCGGGCATTTTTGTGCCCACAGTAATGATAATTGCGATACTAGCAGCCCTTGCATGGTTGAATTTTGGCCCAGCCCCTTCAATTGCTTATGCAGTGGTAGCGTTAACCACCGTGCTGATTATTGCATGCCCGTGTGCGTTGGGTTTAGCAACGCCTATGTCGGTAATGGTGGGAATAGGTAAAGCCGCCGAGTTTGGCATATTAATTCGCAATGGCGAGTCACTGCAAACTACCTCTAAAATTACTACCATGATTTTAGATAAAACCGGCACTATCACCCAAGGTGCACCACAGGTAACAGATGTTGTAACGTTTAATAACGCAGATGAAAATAACGTAATGCAATTAGTTGCAAGCCTCGAGAGTAGCTCTGAGCACCCACTTGCGGAGGCGATTACACAGTACGCTCAAAAACAAAATGTAACCTTGAGTAAAGTTACCGACTTTGATGCCATTACCGGTAAAGGTGTAAGTGGAACGGTGAATGAGCAAACACTGTTATTTGGCAATAAAGCGCTTATGGATAAATACGAGATTGCAGTTGATGACGCCACAGAGCAAGCACACACCTTTGCAAATGATGCAAAAACCCCGATGTACTTTGCCTGTAATAACCAACTTATGGCCTTAATTGCGGTGGCGGACCCGCTAAAAGAAGACTCAGTACAGGCAATCAAGCGCCTGCAAAATGAAGGTATTCATCTAGTAATGCTCACTGGCGATAATAAAGCGACCGCACACGCTGTGGCTAAAAAAGTCGGTATTGATGATTTTATCGCAGAAGTGTTGCCAGAGGATAAAGTAAACGAAGTCACTAAACGTCAACAGCAAGGCGAGATTGTAGGCATGACGGGTGATGGGATCAATGATGCCCCCGCGCTTGCTAAAGCAGATGTCGGTTTTGCAATTGGCACAGGTACAGATGTAGCCATAGAAAGCGCCGATATTACCTTAATGCGTGGCTCACTGCATGGCCTTGCCGATGCTATTGCCATTAGCAGCGCAACAATTAAAAACATTAAACAAAACTTGTTTGGTGCCTTTATTTATAACGTTGCGGGCATTCCTATTGCAGCCGGAGTGTTGTATCCGTTTATTGGTGTACTACTAAACCCAGTAGTGGCGGGCGCAGCTATGGCGCTTTCATCACTGACAGTAGTCACCAATGCCAATCGCTTACGTTTTTATAAAACCAATAAGCGCTAAGGAGTCGATAATGTTAATGATAAATTTACTTGGTGCAGTATTAATAGTGGCCATTATTTATTGGTTTTGGCTTTATAAGCCAAAGCAAATACACAGTAATGATAATACGCAAACTATAGTGGTAGATAACGGCGTTTATCAACCAAGTCATATAAAGGTGGCGGCCAATAAAAAAGTAACACTTACATTTGATAGAAAAGACAGTGCACCGTGCGCCGAAACTATGGTGTTCCCGCAGCTTGATGTAAGTGAAAGCCTTGCAATGGGAGATAATAAAATCACTTTGCCTGCACTAAAAGCAGGTGAGTACGACTTTCATTGCCAAATGAAAATGTATAAAGGTAAGTTAATCGCTGAGTAACCAGTAAGTTGATTAAGTAACATTAATACGGCCTAACTTTATGTTGAGCTAAACAACGGGTTATGTCGTATTAGTGTTAATTAAGCACACTAGATTATTTAATGAATAACTTAAACCCTAAAAAATTACTAAACAGTAAGTGGACTGCCACTCCAGCTATCAACAAAGAAAAACACTTTATAATTGTGGAAGTAGAATACGATGAAGAGGGTAATGTAATTGAATGCATTACCGAGTCGGTATTTTCTAAAAATCAGTACTCAATACGCTGGCGAGATTTAAAAGACACACAAAAATGGCGTCAAGGCTGGAAGTAGTTAAATTGTTTTTATACTTTAAAAACGCCAATTTGTTTTGCCCAACTAAATGTAATGCACTCCCTTTTTAATCCCTGCCTTTTACTAAATTCGCCATTTGGCAACAAATGCCTGTTTTTTACAGGCTTGCCATGCTTTTAAAAAATAAACGCTAAATATTTTTTAAATGTCAATATATTTCAATTGGTTATGTTTTAGGTTTTATGGCGTTTAATTGTTTTAATTAAGCTGTTCAGCTTTAGTTTATTCTTAAACTTCCCCAGATTATGTTTTTAGTTAGCTTTTAGCTCATGTGTGGCTTTTTTATAAATCATAAGCTGTTGATTCTATTGTTTTATTTTAAGTGGCTCATCTAACTGTTGCTAAAAAGCAACAAAAATACCCCTCGAAACTTAATGTTTTCATATATCGACCATGTAACTTATTGTTTATTAAGTAAAAATAAAACATGGCACTGAAGTTGTAATAGTTAAGCTGTATTAAGCAAAACGTGGGTAACGCCAATTGGCTACTCCCCTAACCCTATGAAGGATTTCATTATGAAAAAGGCACAATCAACATTGGTATTAATGGCTTTAGCCTCTTCATCAGCGGCTTTTGCAGTGACAGATTTTGACACACTCGATAAAGATGGCAGTGGCACATTAAGCCCGTTAGAAGCATCTGCTGATGCTGAATTAATGAGTCAGTTTACAAAACTTGATACTGACAAAAACAACGAGCTATCTAAGAGTGAGTTCGACAAAGCATAAGTGAGTGCTTTGAGTAGTTAACGCCCAGTGGCACGTTAATTCTGAGTTGCCAAAGACAACCTAAGTAGGCAAGGGAGCTTACCATAAAGAATAACAAGGACAGTGTAATACACAGGGCATTTTATTATAAATGCATAGCGAAGGAATCGTTATGTAAAAGCGATACCCAACTTTGCTTGCAATAGCGCTGGTATTTTCTGGCACATTTGCAAAGTTTGATACCAACACAAACGGTAAACTTTTTAAAGCAGAGGTTTTACAAGCGTAGACGATTAATGCGCTGTGGTGTAAGCATAATTCTGAGTTGCCAAAGACAACCTAAATAGGCAAGGGAGCCTATTAAAAAGAATAACAAGGAAGTGAATTGTAACCACCTCAGTGCAAATTTATACAGGTAATGCATATTATTGAAGGATTACATTATGACTAAGCTGAAAACAACACTTGTACTTATCACCTTGGTGTCATCATCGGTGGTATTGGCAAATACAGAGTTTAAAACACCTATGCAAGGCGAAGGTGGTTTAACAAACCAAAGTGATCAATCAGCAGAGCAAATAATGCAGCAATTAAATATGCAAAGCCGAAATGGCCTAACCGAAAACGATTTTTTTGAATACAAATAACCGATTCTCCCTTTATGGATCTCAGAAAAGGATTTCTTCCCCTTTGCCAATCACTTAGCCTAAGGAAATGATTATGAAAAAATTTATCGCACTTCTAGCCCTTGCCTCTTCATCAGCGGCGTTTGCCGCGGTCGACTTTAACAGTTTTGATGCCAATGGCGATGGCGTAATTAGCAAAACAGAAGCACAAGCCAACGCACAGTTAGCACGGTTGTTTGATAAGCTCGATACAGATAAAAATGGTGAGCTTTCACAGCAAGAGTTTTCTAAAGTACAATAATTTTATGGCGTAGTTTTACGCGCTTAAAATTTATCAGGTCATACTCACAAAGCAGTTAAGTAACATTTACTTAGCTGCTTTTTTTGTGCATGGCGCAGGCATAACGGCTTTTTCACCAAATAGGTGCAAATGAGCGCAAGTTAAAACCTTAACCTTATGAATAAAAACATTTTTTATACTTGGTTTTAAACTTGCTTAGTTAACGCTATAGCAATTGAGTGAGTACACAATTATGGCGCGAATGAGTTATATAAGTAGTGTTGAGCGCTACCATGAGTATGAGCAAGTAATACACAGCTTGCTTGACTCTATTTTAATGAGTATTGAAGATGGGCTTAACAAAAATCGAGATACGCGTTTTTTAGTAAAGCAATATCCCTTTTTAGAGCTGCAATATTGTTTAAACGAATCTGGGCTTCAGCAAGGCAATAACGTTTGCTTTAAGCGTGCCTATAAAAAATTGGCTGAGCAAGGTAATCAGCAAGACTTAAGTGAGCGCCCTTACTTTTTACAATCTAAACAAACCGATTCGGTGTGCTTTACCGATCCGTATATTTCTATCGCAACTAATCATTTATGTATTTCGGCTATTAAAGAGCTAAAAAAGCCAATTAACCAGCAGCATTATTTAGTGTTAGACGTATGCTTAACCCAGTTAATTGAGTTTGTAATGGGAGACAGCGCGCGTGCCGGTATTTCGCCTTATTTTAAAGCGGGTTATGGGGTGATTGTGGCGTGTTTATTTACTTTGGTACTCTTTTTACTGAGCATAGTATTTAACGATATATATGCATTATTAACCCACTTTGACTCAGCGTCTGATCCCCTCGAGCCCTTTAGCATTATTATATATATTACTTTAGCATTGGCCGTGTTTGATTTAGGAAAGACCATTCTCGAAGAAGAGATCTTAATGCATAAGGATATATTTAGACACTCTTCTACACGGCGCACAATTACCCGGTTTATATCTACCGTGCTAATTGCAATATCTATTGAGGCGCTATTAACCATGTTTAAGGCAGCGTTGGGGCAGGCTGAATACTTATTACCGGCCATTGCGATGATGCTTGCGGTGGTAGGGCTTTTAATAGCCTTGGCTATTTATGTGTATTTAGGAGCAAAAGCCGAAACCTTACTAATGCGGGCGCGCTCAAAATTAAAATCCTCCAAGTAGGAGGATTTTAATGCGATTGGTATGATTATTATTTAGCTTTAAACTTTACCTGCTAATGCGGCTTATCTTGCTCGCGCTTTGCTTTAAAGTCTGAGTCACTCGTCCATGTAGGCCAATCGCCATTGTTAGCAAGCTGTGTGGCTATATCAACAATAAGCTCTATGTCTTGCTTTACGCCACATAATGACCACTGCGGCGAGTAATCGTCGGCTTCTTTATGGTATTTATGCGCAATGTAATCAGGGTCGGTATCGCCAAGGCTCATAAATAATAAACTCGGCACACCTTGCTTAGCTAAAGAAAAATGATCTGATCTAAAAAACAAACCGTTTTGCGGGCGAGGGTCCATTTTAACAACGCGACCTTGCGCTTTTGCCGCGTTTGCTAGGTAGTTTTCTAGGGTGGATAAATCGTTACCGTATTGCAAAATGTAATCGGTGCCATCTAGCACGTTCATTCCGTCAATATTTAATAGCCCGACCATTTGTTTAGTGGGCACAACGCCACCGGTTGCAAACTCTTGCGAGCCAATGAGGCCAGTCTCTTCTGCGGTAAAATTAGCAAATAAAATAGAGCGTTTAAACGGTGTTTGTTGGTGGATTTGATTCATAATGCGGGCAATTTCAAGTGTGGCCGCTGTGCCAGAGGCATTATCCACTGCACCGTTATAAATTTTAGGGCCGCTGTCGGTTTGCTTGGTACCAAAATGATCCCAATGAGCACCTATTACCACGTATTCATTAGGGGCGCCGGTTCCTGTAATTTGCGCAACTACGTTATGTGATTTGGCATGCGATACTTCGTTTTTAAATGAAAGGTTGGCTGTTAAATTAAGCGCTGTGGCTTTAAAGTCATCACTTAAAGCCTTTTGTTTTAAATTTTGGTAGTTAAGCTGTGCGGCATTAAAAATTTGCTCAGTAGTATTAAGTGTTAGCCAGCCCATAACTGGGAGCTTAGAAGCGTTTAGGTTATTGTCCATCAGGGTGTATTTAGTCCCTGTGTTTGAGCTTTCAACCACGCCCCAAGGGTAAGCCGCAGGGGCAGTTTCGTGCACAATAAATACCGCTTTGGCACCTTGGCGTGCGGCTTCTTCGTATTTGTAAGTCCAGCGGCCGTAGTAGGTCATAGCATTACCTGTAAATAACGCATCGTTTTGTGTAGCAAAGCCTGGGTCGTTTACCAATACAATAACGGTTTTACCTTCAACATTAATGTTTTCGTAATCGTTCCAGTTGTATTCGGGGGCATTAATACCGTAACCCACAAATACAATGTCAGAGTTTCGTACATCTATTACTGGCTGTAATTGCTCTGTACGGGCGGTAAAATCGTTACCTGCTTTAAACTTTAAGTCGCCCACCTGCAATTGCATATTTTGATTGGCCGTGACCATTGCCATTTTTACCGGCTGTAAAAACTTGCCATTATACGCCCCAGTTAAACCCATAGCTTCGTATTGCTCGCTCAAGTAACCCACGGTTTTTACTTCACCATGAGTAAGTGGGCCGCGACCTTGAAAGTCATCAGAGGCTAGCGTTTTTATATGCTGTTTAACGTTATTTAGGCTTACGCCGGGCGTATTTTCTAAAGAAGAATGCTCGCTTGCAGGTTCAGAGCAACCAAAGAGAGCGACTAGCAGGCTTAGGCAAGCGCTTTTAAAAAAAGTAGAGGCCATAGTTTTCTGAATAGTTTTAAAAATTGGCTTTTAATATAAAGGAAGCACTGATGTGAGTCGAATATTTATCATCTTGCCAGTTCTATTTTTCAAAAATTGAAAATTGCCGGTGTAGGGTGTATAAATAATCGACAACAATAAATGGAGCACACACAATGAGCCAATCTAAAAAAAGCGGATACCTGTTTATAGGCAGCGGCGTAGCATTTTTTGCAGCAGCTTTGCTCGCACAGCAAGCGATGTTTTTTGCTTTAGCTGCATCTTTTGTAGTGTTAGGTACAATTAGTATAAAAAAAGCGGCTTAATAGCCGCTTATTTAATTAACACCTTGTAATAAATACCTTTAAAACACCTACCAAATTAGTTTTTCCACCATTTATGGGTTATTGCAGCGTCGGTAGGGGTAAATATTTGTCCAAACTCGGGTGTACTCAATGTTACGTTATTTATGTTGCTTGCAGCCGTTACTCGTTCAAATGGGTCAACCCAAGCATGAAACGCCAAGTCAAACGTACCGTTATGAATAGGCACTAAAGTTTTACCTTGTAAATCAATATGAGCTTGAACCGATTGCTCTGGTGTCATGTGTATATCGGCCCAATCTTTGTCGTAGGCGCCTGTCTCAATTAGGGTTAAATCAAAAGGACCGTACTTGTTACCAATTTCTTTAAAGCCTGCGAAATAACCCGAATCACCACTAAAATAAACACTTTGCTGGGAGGTTTTAATAACCCACGAACCCCAAAGTGTGTTGTTTGCATCACTTAATCCACGGCCCGAAAAATGCTGGGTAGGAGTAAAGGCAACTAATGCATGTTCGGTTTGTAACTCCTGCCACCAGTTAAATGTGCTAATTTTGTTTTCATTCACTCCCCACTTAACTAAATCGGTATCTACACCAAGTGGCACATAAAACTGCTTAGTTTTTGCAGACAGCTTTTTAATAGCTGATTTATCAAGGTGATCGTAATGGTTGTGCGAAATAAGCACCTTATCGATTGGTGGCAGTTCGCTAATACTAATAGGTAATTTAGAAAAGCGCTTTGGCCCTACAAAAGAAAAAGGAGATGCGCGCTCACTAAATACCGGATCGAGTAACCAGTATTCGCCATGCACTTTTAAAAGCACGCTAGAGTGGCCAAGTTTAATGACATGCACAGTATTATTTGCAAGGGAGTTAAGCATTTTTGCTGTAACACTTTTAATTGCAATGGGCTTTTTAGGTGTAATGTTGGTACGCTTTTCTGTTATGTAACGCCCTAAAATTCCGAGTGTTTTCTTAAAGCTATTCGGCTCAACCTGTTGATGGTTATGAAATCTACCATTTTCGTAGTTATCTACATTAGGTGCTTCATTAACACCTTGCGCAACTATCTGTTTATTCACGCTACAACCTCCAAAAACAATGATGGCGATGATCACAACTACCCATTTTATAAATGTCATCGTTAAACCTTAAAGTAAACTAATGAGTGTAGTTTTTCATCGTTTTGATGAAAAGTAAACTATGCAGTGCATTTTTTTATTGTTTAGTTAAAATGTAGCTATTAATAATTGCAGAACCCATTATGAAATTATCAGAAAAAAAACGCATAAATATTCTTCAAGCAGCAGAGCATCTGTTTTTTGAAAAAGGTGTAGAGCACACTAGTATGGATCAAGTTGCTGCAAAAGCGGAGGCTTCTAAGCGAACTGTTTATAATCACTTTGCGACAAAAGAAGAGTTATTTCAGGCTATTTTAACGACTATGCTGGCTAAAATTAATCATGGTGATGTTATTTACTTTAATAAAAATCAACCAATTGATTTGCAGCTTACTGCTATTGCCGAGCAAGAAGTGGCTATGCTTACATCGCCTGATTTTTTACGTTTAGCTAAAATTGCCTTTATGCAAATGCTACAAGAGCCGCAGCTAGCAAAGTCTTTAAGTAATAATACTATGGGGTGTATGACTTATTTAGAAGATTTTTTAGAGCAAGCTAGAACAGCAGGTGTTTTAAAAGGTGATGAGCTAAATATAGCTGCTAAACAGTTTGTGTATCAATTAAAATCGTTTGTGTTTTATCCGCTACTTTATGGGTTTGAAACAATAACAGAGCAGCAAAATAATAAAGTAATTGAACAAACAGTCAGCTTATTTCTGGCTAAATATAAAGCGTAAACTTAAAAGTAAAAAACCAGCAAATAGCTGGTTTTAATCATATAGCAAGTAACTAATTACTCATCTGCGTATTTTACGCGAATTTTGCTTTTATCAACACTTAATTGATTAAGTGCTTTAATAGCGCTTCTACTTTCTATGTCGTTTGGCATTTCTACAAAGGCAAAACCTTTTGATAAACCAGTGTCTTTATCTAGCACCAAGTTACAGGTAGTTACTTTACCGTGTGCTGCAAACAACGTGCGAAGGTCTTGCTCTGTGGTAGCGCGAGACAAATTACGAACTAATAATTTCATATATAACCTAAATAAGGGGTTCGCTGAGGATTATCTCAAGTAACTTGGCTTTAACCTAATTTTATTTTTACCCTTTTATTTAAAGTTGTTTTTCGCAAATAGCTCAGCTAACAATTATAAAGCCATACTGGTAATAAAGATCTAGTTATTAAAACAAATAATTGGTAAGTTATATTTTACTTTATTTACTTACCATTAACCTGGGCTGGTTGTTTATGTCAAAGTTTGGCTTGCGTGTTTTAACTATTACTTGTGTTTGTTCTTTGGGTATTTTAGCTGTAGGGTGCGGCAGCTCAGGGTCAAAAAGTGAGCCTGTAAATGCATC
The DNA here is from genome assembly GCF_002331165.1 of Pseudoalteromonas sp. UBA2102. Lineage (NCBI taxonomy): Bacteria > Pseudomonadati > Pseudomonadota > Gammaproteobacteria > Alteromonadales > Pseudoalteromonadaceae > Pseudoalteromonas > Pseudoalteromonas sp. UBA2102. The sequence continues at coordinate 6,671 of NZ_DCYU01000083.1, read as the reverse complement.
GGTTGTAGCGCAAAACGCCGCAGTAATTAGCGGTCAAACAGCTGTAAGTATTGAAAATACCCGCGATATAGCAATTACAGGTGAACTATCTATAACGGATGCACAAGCCAATGAGGCAGTATTTAAAACGCAAAGCAATAACACCACAACTTATGGTTCATTTAGCTTAACTGAGGATGGTAATTGGTCATATACACTTAATGGCGAGCATGCCTCTGTGAGTGCACTAAACGAGGGCGAAACCTTACTTGATGAGATAACCGTCACATCGGCAGGTGGCACCGAAGCGAAAGTGTCTATAAGCATTATAGGCACTGCAGGCCCTAATGACTTTATAGTAACGCAAGAAACAACCCTCAATGCCGATGGCGAAAATACAGGGCTAAGTGCTTATACATTAATAGAAAATGCGTTTAGTGAAGGTGCAATTGAATCGCCTGATATGTATAGCGGTAATCATCAAGATGTTGTGCATATTATTGAAGATACTGACCCAATCATAGGTAATCACTTTGTGTTTTTAGCACATCGTGATGAAGACCAAGATAAAGATAAGGGCGCAACCGACCGCCAGCGCAACGAAATAAAAGCCTTTGATAAATCGCCCGCCGCAACACTTGCCTTTAAAGACGAAACCGTACAATACAGTTGGAAGTTTAAAGTCTCTAGCGAGCTTGAGCTAAGTAGTAAATTCAGTCACTTTTTCCAAATAAAAGCCCGTAACGATAGCAACGACAATACCAATGGCAACGACGACCAACCTATTATTACGCTCTCTGGTGCACAAAAAAACAGTACAGGTAATCAGCTGCAAGTACGTTATAGCGCAGGCTTTGATGAAAACGGTAACAGCACAGGGCTTGATAAAAACCTTATCGAAACCGACTGGTCACTCATTACTGATGAATGGGTAGCGGTATTTGTACAAGCCACTTTTAGTGAAGCGGGGCAATTTGAAATGACCCTAACCCGCTTAAGTGACAACGAAGAGCTATTTAGCATTAGCGAGCAAAACATAGATATGTGGCGAGGCTTTAGCGATGATGATTTTGCCCGTCCTAAATGGGGTATCTATCGTTCAATAGTCGAAACCGATAGCCTTCGCGCTGAAGAAGAGCAGGTACGATTGGCTGATTTTGTGATTAAAAAAGGCGTTTTAGCGCAGTAAATATTTGCCTAGTTTTTTATCGTGGCTACTTACACGTTGTTGAATAATAGCCACTATGTGACGGCGTATCCACTGCAAACCGGCATCGTTGTCTTGGCGCTTATGCCAAATAACAGAGACAGGCGTTGGTGGCGTATCAATAGGGCTTTTTAAAACCACGAGCTTATTGGTAAATATTTCCTGCTCAAGCGCTATTGAGGGAATGACACAAATAAGATCGGTATTTTTAAGAATATTAGGTACATTTGCCGCGTTATTTACCGTCATCGCTACTCGGCGTTTTAACCCTAATACTCTTAGTGCTTGATCAGATGGCCCTAAAATATCGCCCGTAATTGATACTAATAAATGATCTGTATTAGCAAAGTCAGTAATACTTAATGGGGCATTAGCAAGCGGGTGGTCAGGGCGCATAAGTACAACATATTTAGGCTTTAATAAGTGCTCGGCTCTAATAACGTTTTCAGACAGGGTGTAGCGATTAATTGCCAGTTCGGCTTCGGCGTCTTTAAGTACATTGGCAGCCTCTACCGCCCGATTCGGGATTGCATGGATATTAATGCCTGGGGCCTGCTGCTCAATAATTTTACGAAGAGGTCCCCATATCATTTCTACAAATATATCAGCGGCAGAAATCCGAAAAGTGCGCTGCGCTGTCGCTGGGTTAAATTCACTTTGGTTTATAGCATGCTCTAATGATCCAAGTGGCCCCTGTATTTGCCCCCATAAATTGTTAGCAAATGCAGTAGGTTGAATATTTCGGCCATCTTTTATAAATAACTCTTCTCCCCACGCTGCGCGCATACGTGCAAGCGCATTAGATACCGCAGGTTGTGTCAGCGATAATTGCTCTGCTGCACGAGTGATACTGCCTTCAGTCATGATGGCATCAAAAATCATTAGTAAATTAAGCTCTTGAGGACGCATATAGCACCGTTATAAATTTTAAATGTAAGATTATTTTACATCATTTTTAGTGATGTGTTTTATACAATAATATAATTATTTTTATGCTTTAGTCGCGTTCATAATATAAGCAGATTTTAACACAACTCGTACAGCAAGAGAGTTAACCATGTCAGCTATATATAAATTTACATACACGTTTATTATTGCGCTATTAGCGATAATACTGGGTGCATGCAGCGATAAGCCAAGTTCTATTCAAAGTAATGATGATTCTACGCAAGGGGTGGCCGTAGAAGTGGCCGAAGTAATAAGTCAGCGAATAACCGAGTGGGACAGCTTTACAGGGCGGCTAGAGTCGCCGCAAATAGTGTCTTTGCGTCCTCGCGTATCTGGTTATATTGAAGCGGCAGTATTTGAAGAGGGTGAGCTGGTAAATAAAGGCGACACCTTATTTTTAATTGATAGCCGCGAATTTAATGCACAAGTAAACCGCCTAACAGCGCAACTTGATGAAGCAAAAAGCCGCTTAAAACTAGCAAAGCAAGATTTTAATCGAGCTAAAGAGCTATTTAAAAGTAAATCAATATCTAAAGAGTTATTAGAGACCCGAGGCGCAGAGGTTGACCAAGCAAATGCCTACGTAGCACAAAGTAATGCATCCCTTGAACTTGCACAGCTAAACAAAACCTTTACACGCGTAGAAGCGCCTATTTCTGGGCGAGTGTCTCGTGCGTTAATTACCGAGGGCAACTATGTCAGTGCAGGGCAAACTGTAATGACCTCTATTGTCTCTACAGAGCAGGTTTATGCCTATTTTGATATTGATGAAGCAACATGGCTTAACTATCAACAAGCGCACCTTGATAACAATCAACCTACCGCGTTACCTGTGGCGATGCGTTTAGCGAATGAGCAAAATTACCAACACTGGGGCAAGCTTGATTTTGTTGATAACCAAGTAAATACCCAAACCGGTACATTACGTGTGCGGGCTGTATTTAATAATCAAGACGGCGCGATTTTACCTGGGTTATTCGCCCATTTAAAATTAGCAGGGGGCAATACTGAGCAAGGTATTTTAATTGCTGAGAAAGCCATTGGTACCGATTTAAATAATAAATACGTTTTAACGGTTGATGAGCAAAATAAAGTGCAATACCGCGCCATTACTTTAGGCGACAAAGTGGGTGAGCTACGAGTTATTAAACAAGGTTTAAAAAGCGGCGAACGCATAGTAGTTAATGGCTTGCAGCGCGTGCGCTCTGGCGTACTCATTAAGCCAGAATTAATTAATATGGCAAAGCAAAGTACTTTAAACGAGTTACAAGCATGGCAGCAAAAGGTTGATAATCAAAACCGCTTAGCCAATGCCGAGCCAACACTTGAAATAGGCATGTAATAATGAATTTTTCTCAGTTTTTTATTCATCGACCTATTTTTGCAGCGGTTTTATCTATTCTTATTTTTATAGGGGGTGCCATAGCCATATGGCAATTACCTATTACAGAATACCCAGATGTAGTACCCCCAACAGTTGTTGTTACAGCTAACTACCCAGGTGCCAATCCTAAGGTAATAGCCGAAACCGTGGCCACAGTGCTTGAACAAGAGATAAACGGCGTAGAAAACATGCTGTACCAGTCATCGCTTGCAAACTCTGCCGGCACCATGACATTAACAGTCACCTTTGCGATAGGAAGCGATCCTGACGAAGCAACTACCTTGGTACAAAATAGGGTAAATAGAGCAATACCTCGCCTACCAGAGGAAGTACAAAGGCTAGGTGTAGTCACCGAAAAGTCATCACCCAACCTTACCCTCGCGGTACACATAACTTCGCCTACAGGGCGATACGACAGTTTGTACCTGTCTAATTATAGCGATCAATTTATAAAAGATGAGCTAAAGCGCATTAATGGCGTGGGCCAAGTACGTGTATTTGGCGCAGGCGATTACAGTATGCGTGTGTGGCTAGAGCCTAACAAATTAGCGGCGCTCAATTTAAATCCAAGTGATGTAGTCAATGCTATTCGCTCGCAAAATCAGCAAGCTGCAGCAGGAAGCCTAGGCGCACAACCCATAGGCACCAGTGAGTTTCAATGGCTTATCAATGTAGAAGGGCGCTTAATAGAGCAAGACGAGTTTGAAGAAATAATCGTAAAAACGGGTGATAACGGCGAAATTACACTGCTAAAAGATGTTGCTAGAGTAGAGCTAGGTGCAGATAGTTATACCCTTAGGCCACTTCTTAATAATGAATCCATTGCCGCTGTGCCTGTTTTTCAAGCACCAGGCTCTAATGCATTACAAATTTCTGACGATGTGCGCGCTAAAATGGCTGAACTATCGGCGCTATTTCCAGAGGGTATGAGCTATGAAATAGTGTATGACCCTACCGTATTTGTAAGGGGCTCTATTGAAGCCGTAGTCGATACATTATTTGAAGCGGTTTTATTAGTTGTGTTGGTCATCGTGCTGTTTTTACAAACATGGCGAGCATCTATTATTCCGCTAGTGGCAGTGCCAATTTCATTAGTGGGCACTTTTGCTTTTATGCACTTAATGGGATTTTCACTTAATGCGTTGTCGTTATTTGGCTTGGTGTTAGCAATCGGTATTGTTGTTGATGATGCCATTGTTGTGGTCGAAAACGTTGAAAGAAACATCAGTGAGGGATTAAGCCCCATTGATGCAACCACTCAAGCAATGAAAGAAGTAACAGGGCCTATTATTGCCACTACTTTAGTGCTTGCTGCGGTGTTTATTCCTACTGCGTTTATGAGCGGTTTAACAGGGCAATTTTATCGTCAATTTGCTCTTACAATTACTATTTCAACAGTGCTTTCTGCCATTAACTCGCTTACGCTGAGCCCCGCGCTGGCTGCATTATTACTCAAACCTCATGGGCAAGACAACGATTGGTTAAGTCGTGCCATTAATAAATTATTTGGCCGTTGGTTATTCGCGCCTTTTAACAAAATGTTCGATAAAGCCTCGGGTAAATACACAGGAGCCGTTGGCCGAATAGTGCATAAGGGCGGCATAATTGGTGTGCTATACGTTGGTTTACTGGCCTTAACGTGGCAGCAGTTTGAAAATACGCCAACAGGGTATGTTCCGCCGCAGGATAAAATGTATCTCGTCGCTTTTGCGCAATTACCTAATGCAGCATCGCTAGATCGCTCTGAAGCGGTGGTTCGCCAAATGTCAGAGATAATCAGGGCGCACCCAGGCGTTAGTGACGCCGTCGCCTTTGCAGGTTTAAGCATTAATGGTTTATCTATAAACCCAAGTTCGGGGATGATGTTTACACCCTTAGAGCCGTTTTCAAAGCGGCAGGGCCCGCGCATGTCAGCAGCTGAAATAGCGGAAGATTTAAATAAACAACTTAGTCAAATAAAAGGCGCTAATGTTGCTATATTTCCGCCTCCTCCAGTAAGGGGAATGGGCACTATTGGTGGCTTTAGGCTGCAGCTTGAAGATAGAGGCTCATTAGGGTTTGACACCTTGCAGCAAGTAACAAATGAAGTCATTGTTAAGGCTAAAGCCGACCCCGCCCTTGCTAATGCGTTTACCAGCTTTACAACCGACGTACCACAGCTAGATGTAAAGGTAGACCGTAAAAAGGCACTAAGCTTAGGGCTTGAAATAAACCCCCTATTTGAAGCGATGCAAGGCTATTTGGGCACAGTTTATGTGAACGACTTTAATTTATTTGGTCGCACGTATCAGGTAAATGTGCAGGCAGATGCACCCTACAGAGAAGATGTAGAGCAAATTAAGCAATTAAAAGTGCGCAATAAAAATGGCGATATGATCCCCCTTGGCGCAGTGCTTAGTATTGAACATAGTTTAGGGCCGGATAGAGTAATGCATTATAACGGCTATGTTACGGCTGAGGTTAACGGCGTACCCGCACCAGGGTATAGCTCTGACCAAGCTAAAGCCGCAATAGAAAAAATACTCGATGAAACACTGCCAATGGGTATTGCGTATGAGTGGACAGACATAACCTATCAGCAAATTTTAGCGGGCGATACTTCAATGTATGTATTTCCACTTATTGTATTGCTTGTATTTTTGGTTTTAGCAGCGCAGTACGAAAGCTTACGTTTGCCTGTCGCTATTATTTTAATTGTGCCTATGACATTGCTAAGTGCGCTGATTGGTGTGGCTATTTATGGTGGTGATAATAATATTTTCACCCAAATTGGCCTAATCGTGTTGTTTGGACTGGCCACTAAAAACGCTATTTTAATTGTTGAGTTTGCAAAAGAGCTGCAAGATACCGGTATGGATGCATTTAATGCCATTAAAGAGGCGAGCCGGTTGCGATTACGCCCAATATTAATGACCTCAATAGCATTTATTATGGGGGTTGTACCTATGGTGTTCTCATCGGGAGCAGGCTCTGAAATGCGCCAAGCTATGGGCGTTGCGGTATTTTCTGGCATGATAGGCGTAACGGTATTTGGCTTAATACTTACACCTGTGTTTTATTATATACTTAAACGCAGTGGTAAAAATTAAACCGACAAAAAAGCCCTTAGCAATTTAATTGCTAAGGGCTTTTTTAATGCGTTTTAAAAAGTAA